>NZ_JAENDM010000124.1:0-3599 GCF_019375075.1 Escherichia sp. XD33 | reverse complement strand
GCGGCGTTTACTGGAAAACTCACTGTCGGCAAAAGTCAGTTGCTGGCTCATCCGGTTACTCATTCTGGGTTCAGGTTACAACACGATGATCTCACATCTCGGACTTATTCGCACCTTCCCTAGGACAGCTGCCTGAGTACCAAGTTCACCTATAACATATATGCTTGGTTCGAATTTTTGCAAGGTAAAAAGTGCCTTATGTTTAAGTATGTATGATGTGGATATGACGAACATAACCACATCACAAATAACTTTTTATCAGGTTTCAGTGGCTATTTGTTCGGGCAGCATCAAGCCTGTTTTGTATCATTAGTATTTTTAGCGGTATGTCCGTCATATGCAGCAAGGTAACTGCCATAGTGACGAAATAGCATTTCTGGTCCCTTATGGCCCATCTGGCCTGCAAGCCAGAACAGGTTCGCACCACGGCTGATATGGCTGGTGGCGAATGTATGCCTGGTCTGATATGGGTTACGGTACCGGATACCTGCTTTACGTAAGGTTGGTATCCACGCTTTTTTCCTTATCGCATCGGCGCTGGCCCACGGTTTGTTTGTCTTTGGATCTTCAAAGACAGTAGCATCCTTCATGAATGTAAATGGCTTCTGATTTATCAGCGCCAACATTGCCTCTTCTGTCAGTTCAACTTTACGAGTACCGGCTTTTGTCTTTGTTCCTTTGATAACACCGACAACACTTGCGCTCTGGACATGGGCAGTTTTTCCAACAAAGTCGATATCACGCCATCGAAGGGCACATAATTCAGAACTACGCAGGCCTGTATGTATAGCGAACCGGAACAGATTTTCCCATTGTTTGTTTCCGGCTGCTGCTAGTAATGCATCAACTTCTGCTGGTGATAGCGGATCAACCACGTAGCTGCTTTCTGCTTCTGACTTATCACTTTGGTAGCGCGAAGCAGTTACCAACGATACGGGGTTAATTTGAAGTACCCCATCGGTTACGGCTTCATCAAGTGCTGACCGCAGGAAAGATAACTGGTTGCGAATTGTTTTTAAGGTCGTTTTCTGGCTTTGAATCCACGCTTTCAGGATTGCTGGTGTTAATTCACTTGCAGGGCAAATGTGGAGTGAGGCTAACGCACTACGGCATTTTTTATAACCACCAATCGTAGAGGGTGAAAGTTTTCTCGTTTCGCAGATTTCAAGGTATTCGTCCAGGTACATTTTTACCGTTTTGCCTGCAGCAGCATTACCAAAAATTTTCAAACGAGCAGAACGGGGAAAATATTCCGCATAAATGAATGTTCCCCTTTCGATCTTATTATGAATTTCGCCGAGTGTGCGCTCGGCGTATTTTATGTTCTTTGGTATTACTTCCAGATTGGAAAGAGGCTCACGACATTTAACTCCTTTGTAGGTGAAAGTTATATTGATCGTTTCGCCCTGGCGGTGTTTCCTGATTGTTACGCCGCGCGGTAGTTTGAGCAGTTTTGTCTGGCCCATTTTGCAACCTCACTAAGATCAATCCACCTCTCCTTAACGCCTTCAACCTTTAAAACCTGAACACCTTCACGCCAAACACCGCGCTGTACACGTTTGTTTATTGCTTCAGGAGTTTCGCCAGTTTCTTTGCAATAAGTTGAGATTGGAACACAATCGAGGTTCAGCATATGTTTCTCCACTTAGCCCGCTGCACACGGGCAGTAATATCAAATTCCAGTCCTGATAATTAATTTTGTTCCCTGGTTGCTACCTGTTTTATTGGCCTGATGCTGTCCAGTAGCAGACGGCGACGCATGTTAGGTGCCCCCCAACGGTAACCAGTCTTTTTGTCGTAGGATTCACAACGTCCGGCAACCCAGGACGTTTCAGTGGAATGTAATTTCATCCGCTTTTCACCGTCTCGGGTGATAACAATTCCTGTATGAGTTTTTATCACGCTCATTTCTTAGTCTCTGGTGCTTTCGGCATTACTGCCCAGTGAGTGATATTGACGTTTTCAAGGTCCCCGACCTGAAATGTCCACTGCCATTCTCCGGTTTCTTTTTGTCCCCAGGTGTACCAGAGAGAACGCCAGCCAATCAGCCAGCCTTCTCCGTTAGCATCAAATAACAGAACACTTTCATTTGCTGGTGGCAGTTCAGCTGACACTGGTATTATTTTGCTTTCCAGTGCCGCACATTTAGCTTCAAGCGCGTCGAATTTACGTACCAGGTACTCAGCATTTGTTTCGTTCACTTTCAGATCTCGCGGTACACATTTCCCGCGAAGAAACCCTTCCATTTCGAAAACACTCATGCGCATTTGCGTAACTCCGATAATTCGTTAAAGCGTTCCATAAACATCCCGTAGGCATGGCCTGGAGCCAGTGGAATCACGTTGAACATCTCTGTTGCCGGGATACCTTCCAGCACAGGCCAGAAAGAGCCATCATCAAGCCCGAGATCGCGGCGTTCGGTTGCCAGCATGATGAGATCGGCATATTTCACTGGCGTGCTCATAACAGGAGGTAACCCGTATTTCTCACGGATTACGGCGTCTATTTTTTCTTCCATCCGTTTATAGTCAGGAAGAAGTCGTTTCAGTGGTGCGGGGATGTCCTGGCAATACGCTTCTGTTGCATCATGCATTAACGCTTCAAAAGCAAATTCCTGCGGCACCAGCTGGCTGCAAAGAACCGCATGTTGGGCGACGCTGTAGAAGTGCGAAAGATGACCGGCAAAGCGACAGATATTTGAAAGGGAAACCGCGATATCGTTAATATCGATGTCGTCTTTATTTATCCTGTCATAATAAAAATGCTTCCCGGAAAAAGTTTTAATAAATGACATTTTGTTCTCCACGTATATGCGCTGCACCGCGCTGAATTCTGGTAAAAAGAATCCCTCACCATCCGGCGATTATTGAGTAAATTACGTTTCCATAAATGCCCCCGCAGGGGCATTTGCAGTAATGAAATCAGGCGGTGAAAGTACCAATAAAGGTTTCTACTTTGCTGTCCTTGAATTTCTCAACAAGCAGATCACGAAATTCGTTAGCCATTTCTTCCTGCACCGCCTCCAGCTGAATAATGCGCAGAACCAGTACAGGACGATCGCCAGTGATAATACTGAGGCGTAATTTAAACGGACGTTCTTTCAGACCTTCAAACGGAACGCATTTAAATTCAAATGCCACTGGCATAATGTCTTTGGTCTTCGCTTCGACAGACTCCATCAGGGAGCGTTTGCCGCTGAAGTCATTATCTTCAAAATCAGCGGTCTGGTTTGCTTCAATCGTGATTTTACGGACAGCCGCAGCCGCTTTTGTTGCCTGAATAGCGTCACCATTAGCATCAAAGCCCACAAGATAGTCGGCCCAGTCTTCAATCCATTCTGCCAGTGACTTCTGGGAGTTACGCTCGCCGTTAACAGACAACAGAGCAGAGAACGGTGCTGTCTTTTTCAGTTTGAGTGTGGCGGTGTTATCTGCGTGACCTGGTTCATCAATAGTACCCAGGTTAAGCACACTGACGGCACGCATATTATCAGCATCGATAAAGCAGCGGGTGCCTTCATCTGCAAGATCTTTAGAATAACGGGTAAAGTCATCGATGCTGGCAGTGGAAAGCGCACCACGGAAACGGAAGCGATTTAA
>NZ_JAENDM010000123.1:0-3607 GCF_019375075.1 Escherichia sp. XD33 | reverse complement strand
TCTGCAGAAATACCGTGCGTTCGCTGGCGGGTTCAAGCCAGATGGTCTCACTCATCTGAGTCTTCACCTCAAGGTTACGCTTCTTGATTGCTGTGCTCATCGCACCACACCCTGAAAGGGCCAGAGTGGAACTGACCAGTGCAACCATCATCAATTTTTTTGTTTTCATCAAATTACCTTTATTACAAACCACAGTTTTCTTATCGCCTGTCATCATAGTCCTGCCAACAAGTCCCAAAAGTATTTCCTGCTGAATCAAATCCTCCATGCATAGCTAATCCTGTTGCCGGATTAGTACGATAAAAATCCACATAATCAAAATTCACATCATCAAAATCCAGATGCAAATCTTCATTAGTTTGTTCATTTACCTGAGATTGCATCCATTCTCTTACACTTACACAACCACTAATTCGCCTTAATTCGTATAGTGTACCAATGATAAAAACCATCAGGCTTAATAACGGAGAGAGTAAGGAAGATACTGGCATCAGTATATACCAAACGCCTTTACTGAATTTAAACTCATCCGACACATGCCGTTTTTTTCGTATTTGAGAAAATAACCATATAAACAATCCCTGCCATAGTACAATAAAGCACAGGATAAAAACTGTTTCGGCACTCCCCCAATCAGCCAGATAACAGGTAATGAACTGTATCACCGTCACCAGAGCAATATGAGCTAAATTTTTCATTATCATCTCCCCATACAATATTATTGCTTGTGCTTATCCTGATACTCCTTTGCTCTTTTCATCAGTTCCTGTGGACTGTCAGCCCCGGGCATTCTTTCCTGACCCGATTTTTCTTCATTATATTTATTATTCTGAGATAATGCCTCTGTTTTATGGTGATTTTGTAGTTCAGAATACTGTCTTCCTACAATATTTTCTTCGCCACGTATGCTGCTCTGAGTATCTCCGATATTGCCTCGGTATTCTGTGACCATATTATCAACCTGATGTTTTACATCATTACGGATATTACTGTCCTGCGTTCTTTGCTCAATAATGGCCTGATGCCCCTGATGATCAGCAATAATATCCTGGCTGCCACCACCCGAAGGTACGCTCTCCATTCCTTTACCGATGTCCCCACGGGATTCACGCCAGGCATTATCAACACCAGGCTGCACCTGTTCCTGAACAAAAGACCACGCCATAGCCCGACGGCGTTCTGCAATCTCCGGTGAACTGGTGTTTGTCAGAATAGCTTCGGCATCCTGCGGCGCGTGTTTCATCACATACTGTGCAAACTGTTGCGACAGGTCTTCACTCATCTGCCCACTCATGCTTTCAGTACGGGATGCCATTTCAGCATATTCATGGCTGCGGGTCATATTCGTCGTGTACTGGTCGTAACTCTGTTTTGCTGAGTTCAGGGCTGCAGACAGCTGGTCCACACGGGAATCGGCATTATTGTCCGTATGGCTGCCGGATTCACTGACCTTGCGACTGGTAAAGTAATCGCTGGCCTCTTTAAAGTCTTGTGTAGCCCTGGCATCGATATCATGGCGAGCATCATGGCTGGCCCGTGAACCACTGCTGGCCTGATGCGCATCCTCATCACTCCAGTCAATACTTGCCCGACCACCACCTCTAACACCTACGCCACCACCAACACCAAGAATTTTAGGTTTAACCCCCCATTCAGCATGAGCATCGCCATACATCCCCGCAGAACCTCTCGTACTTCTTGATGCCAGTTCTCTTGTCGCCTGCTCATTACTGATATTATGCGCCTTCGCATAGCTTTCCACTGCGCTGCGCATACGGCTGGCCATCATGGAGTCCTGTGCGCTCATCGTGCTGTCAGCACCACCGGTGACAGAATCACTGCTCCCCCGGTTAGAACCAAACTGACTGAGCGAGTTCCAGGCACTGGCAATACTGCTGCTGAACCCATGCAGGGCACTTTCTGCTCTGTTCGATGCTTCCCGGGCCATTTCCTGTTGTGCCGCCGCAATCTGACGCGTTGCATTGATGCCGACCGGTAACCGGGACATCGCTCCGCTTGCATCCATCACCATATTACCGTCACGGGTCTGTGTAGCGGTTGCGCCACTGCCGGTCTGGTACATCATCTGACCAAACGACGTGGTGCTGTTGGTGCTCCAGCTGAATCCGTTCACGTTTTCCGTCTGCATGTTGCCGTAGGAGTAATTACCGTCAACCACACTACCTGCCGCACTGGCAGTCGGGCTGATAGCAGAGGAAGCGAAATGGCTGTACACACTGGAAAATCCGGCCCCGAGTCCCCTGACCATCATCCAGGATAATGGCGGGATCATCATGGAAAGATACCCGGCAGTGGAAGCCAGATCGGAGTATTTCAGCTGTATCTGTGAAATTTCCGAGAGCACCACCGGTGCACCATTCTGCTTCGCATAAAATGTCATGGCGCTGTTCAGAATGGCGTACAACATTGGCCATGACTGCAACCACATCAGGGCAAACACATAGCCTTTCAGGACGGACAGCGTCAGTTTGTTGAAGACAGCCGCCAGTACCAGAAGCGGGAAAATACCAATGGCGATCCCCGTCAGGATGGTCTGCGTCATGGGCAGTGTCCGCATCGCCACATGACCGATGGAGACATGTGCCAGACGTTGCTTCTCCATCGATGACGTGGTGGCCAGATTCACCAGGCTGGCTGAGTCACCATTACGTGCTGCATAACTGGTGATCCCCTCCTTCAGCGCATTAATGGTGACATTCTGGCGGATGATCTGGCTGGCTGATTTACTTGAGTCATAGAAGTAACGGTAACTGTCGCCAATCAGCGTACTGAACAACAGGTTCGGATCAGGGCGACCACCAAATAACTGCTGGGCATAATAATGCCAGGTTTTTCCGCCACTCTGTGTGTCCAGATTCAGCTTGTCTTTCAACGAAACCGACGCATCCTTACAGGTTACGAAATTATTATTGCTGTCATAAACGCCCCGCAGCGGACTGGGACGGGAAAAAATCAGCGTGTAGGGATCAGAGGAGGCCATCAGCTCCTCCAGCGTGTATTTGTGGTTCAGGTAAATATCCCCCATCACGCAGTTCTGCACATAATCCTGGAAAAGATTGGCGATTTCCGGATTACGAGACAAAAAGTCAGTGCTTTTTGATACCAGTTCTGCACCAAACAGCATCCCCGTTTTGCTGTAGGTGAAACTGTCCGGTTGCGTGTAGATCATCTCGTAACTGGCCACCATTGCATGCCCGATACGGGTCGTCAGTGAAAGTGGCATCGCCAGTCCGACCGGCACATTATCCGCCCGGTGAACTTTGACCAGGTCACTGTTATCAATAATCTGCACCGATGTGCGGATATTAACCAGCAGGCTGATAAGTACAAACACCGCCGCCCAGCCCAGCAAATCCATCACGTTATGGCGCTGTACCCACATAAAGGCCACCGCAACAACAGACAGGGTGAGAGCAATTTTCTCAATGGAATCCCACGTCCGGGTTCCCATAAAGGCGGCAATGGCATTCAGGTTATTCCGCAACCACTCACCACCGGCAATCACATAAACTTCATTCACAGCGTGCTCCCTCCGAAGTGATAGTTGTTCTGGTAACGACTGAGCATGCGGGCGGAAAGCTGCTGA
>NZ_JAENDM010000122.1:0-3630 GCF_019375075.1 Escherichia sp. XD33 | reverse complement strand
TCTGCAGAAATACCGTGCGTTCGCTGGCGGGTTCAAGCCAGATGGTCTCACTCATCTGAGTCTTCACCTCAAGGTTACGCTTCTTGATTGCTGTGCTCATCGCACCACACCCTGAAAGGACCAGAGTGGAACTGACCAGTGCAACCATCATTAGTTTTTTTGTTTTCATCATATATTTACTCTCTAATATCTTTTATTTTACTCTTGATAACTTCTTGTTTTTGACGTAACTATTGATTGCATCAATAACACCAACAAATTGATATCTACCGATATCTAATTGAATCAAGAACGCCATAATAACCGTCACTAAAATTGCACCAAAACCGTATATAATCCCTCCACCTAAAAAAGACCATAAAAATATAATTCCCATATACACAATGAAATACACTTTCAGTTTTGATGATATAATCCTCATTACGGATGATGTCTTTAGGAATTCTTCCGGCAGAGAGAAATATAACATTCTAATCCTTGCCACAATAAACAGAATAATAAGTCCAAGCCATCCTCCGGCTAACACAGCAGTGAGTGTTTCACTTGTCTTTTGTGTTATTAGAAATGACATTAGTAAGGGACAAAAAATCATCCATCCCATGATTATAAACCCGGGTTTTAATCCCTGCCATAGTGACGGAATTCTAATATCTCCTGAGTCAATATGTTTCTTTAAAACTTCCAACTCACTACTGATAATTTGTTGTGTAATCATGGCCTCTCCATACCCTACCCAACATGTTACGATTATTCTTTATGCTGGTAACTCTTTGCTTTCTCTAAAAGCTCTTTCGGACTATCAGCACCAGGTATTCTTTCCTGAGCCAGCTTTTCTTCATTATATTTATTATTCTGAGTTAATGCTTCTGTTTTATGATGATTTTGTAGTTCAGAATACTGCCCTCTTACAATATTTTCCTCGCCACGGATACTGTTCTGAGTATCACCTATATTCCCTTTATATTCTGTGACCATATTATCAACCTGATGTTTTACATCATTCCGGATATTACTGTCCTGCGTTCTTTGATCAATAATGGCCTGATGCCCCTGATGGTCAGCAATAATATCCTGGCTGCCACCACCCGAAGGTACGCTCTCCATTCCTTTACCAATATCGCCACGGGATTCACGCCAGGCATTATCAACACCAGGCTGCACCTGTTCCTGCACAAAAGACCACGCCATCGCCCGGCGGCGTTCTGCAATCTCCGGTGAACTGGTGTTTGTCAGAATAGCTTCGGCATCCTGCGGTGCGTGTTTCATCACATACTGTGCAAACTGTTGCGACAGATCTTCACTCATCTGCCCACTCATGCTTTCAGTACGGGATGCCATTTCAGCATATTCATGGCTGCGGGTCATATTCGTCGTGTACTGGTCGTAACTCTGTTTCGCTGAGTTCAGGGCTGCAGACAGCTGGTCCACGCGGGAATCGGCATTATTGTCAGTATGGCTGCCGGATTCACTGACTTTGCGGCTGGTAAAGTAATCGCTGGCCTCTTTAAAGTCTTGTGTAGCTCTGGCATCGATATCATGACGAGCATCATGGCTGGCCCGTGAACCACTACTGGCTTCATGTGAGTCAAGATCACTGCCATCAATGCTTGCCTTAGCTCCGGCCTGGAGACCAACCCCTCCACCGTTACCCAATACACTTATGCCTAAATGCCCTTTAGCATAAGCATCACCGTAAAGGCCAAGCGACGCATTTGTACTTCTCGATGCCAGTTCTCTTGTCGCCTGCTCATTACTGATATTATGCGCCTTCGCATAGCTTTCCACTGCACTGCGCATACGGCTGGCCATCATGGAGTCCTGTGCGCTCATGGTGCTGTCAGCACCACCTGTGACAGAATCACTGCTCCCCCGGTTAGAACCAAACTGACTGAGCGTGTTCCAGGCACTGGCAATACTGCTGCTGAACCCATGCAGGGCACTTTCTGCTCTGTTCGATGCTTCCCGGGACATTTCCTGTTGTGCTGCCGCAATCTGACGCGTTGCATTGATGCCGACCGGTAACCGGGACATAGCTCCGCTTGCATCCATCACCATATTACCGTCACGGGTCTGTGTGGCGGTTGCGCCACTGCCGGTCTGGTACATCATCTGACCAAACGACGTGGTGCTGTTGGTGCTCCAGCTGAAGCCGTTCACGTTTTCCGTCTGCATGTTGCCGTAGGAGTAATTACCGTCAACCACACTACCTGCCGCACTGGCAGTCGGACTGATAGCAGAGGAAGCGAAATGGCTGTACACGCTGGAAAAACCTGCGCCAAGGCCTTTTACCATCATCCATGACAACGGGGGTATCATGACAGATATATATCCGGCAGTGGACGCCAGGTCGGAGTATTTCAGCTGTATCTGAGAGAGTTCAGAGAGCACGACCGGTGCACCATTCTGCTTTGCATAGAATGTCATGGCACTGTTCAGAATGGCATACAGCAACGGCCAGGTCTGGAACCACATCAGAGCAAACACATAGCCTCTCAGAACAGACAGCGTCAGTCTGTTGAAGACAGCCGCCAGTACCAGGAGCGGGAAGATACCAATGGTAATGCCCACCAGAATGGTCTGCACCATCGGCAGGTTTCGCATCAGCACATGACCAATGGAGACATGTGCCAGACGCTGTTTCTCCATCGACGAAGTCGTGGCCAGACTGACCAGGCTGGCGGTATCACCGTTACGGGCCGCATTACTGGTGATACCCTCTTTCAGGGCATTCATGGTGACGTTCTGGCGCATAATCTGGCTGGCAGACTGGCTGGAGCCGTAGAAATAACTGTAACTGTCACTCACCAGTTGTCTGAATAACAGGTCAGGGTCCGGCCTGCCGCCAAATATCTGCTGCACATAATAATGCCAGGTCTTGCCTCCCGTCTTTGTATCGAGATTCAGCCTGTCTTTCAGCGTGACCGACGCATCTTTACAGGTTATGAAATTATTATTGCTGTCATAAACGCCCCGTAGCGGGCTGGGCCGGGAAAAAATCAGCGTGTAGGGGTCACCGGAGGCCATCAGGTCTTCCAGCGTGTATTTGTGGTTCAGGTAAATATCACCCAGCACGCAGTTCTGGACGTAGTCCTGAAACAGATTGATGATTTCCGGATTCCGGGACAGGAAATCGGTGCTTTTCACAATCAGGTTCGCCCCGAACAGCATGCCTGTCTTGCTGTAGGTGGCGCTGTCAGGCTGAGCGAACACCATCTCATAACCTGCCACCATCGCATGCCCGATACGGGTCGTCAGTGAAAGTGGCATCGCCAGTCCGACCGGTACATTATCCACCCGGTGAACTTTGACCAGGTCACTGTTATCAATAATCTGCACCGATGTGCGGACATTAACCAGCAGGCTGATAAGCACAAACACGGCCACCCAGCCCAGCAAATCCATCACGTTGTGCCGCTGTACCCACATCACGGCCACCGCGAGAACAGACAATGTGAGCGCAATTTTTTCAATGGAATCCCACGTCCTGGTTCCCATAAAGGCGGCAATGGCGTTCAGGTTATTCCGCAACCACTCACCACCGGCAATCACATAAACTTCATTCACAGCGTGCTCCCTCCGAAGTGATAGTTGTTCTGGTAACGACTGAGCATGCGGGCGGAAAGCTGCTGA
>NZ_JAENDM010000121.1:0-3634 GCF_019375075.1 Escherichia sp. XD33 | reverse complement strand
ACTCATGTTATTGCGTGATTGGTACAAGAAGGTCCGAGCTTGTTACGGGATAGGTTTTGGAAAGCGAGTTGCGATAGGCTCTGGATTATTTAACCTAGATGGTGAGATTATCAAAGGTGTGCATTTAATCGAGAAATCGCAGATTAGCTCAAGATTAATGACTTTGGTTAAACGGGTCGAGCACGAGGCTAAGTTATTACCGCGTATTTCTAGCTTGTTGGAAGAACATGCATCTTGGTTAGGAGAGCAAGGTGTATTGATGCAATCTTACCGACAGGTGCGGAATACTCTCATTGCCTTGCAGGGATGGTTTATCAATCCAGATATATCATTAGAGCAGATGACTCATTCCTCCGAGATTTTGCAAAACATAAACGATCTTCAGATATCCCTTGAAAATGACTCGTTACAGTTAGGGGCGTTTTTACAATTAACCCCATTGGCTTGCGGTGCGTATAAAAATAATCAACTGACGTTAGACACTATTAACGACACGCTGAATTTTGCCGAGCAACTGGTTGATAAGATAAATTGCGTATCCTTGGCTACCCAGATCAGACATTTGGCTAGTGGTAGTGATTACGATTTACTATGTCGTGATGGTGGGGAAATAGTTTCGAAATGGAATGAACAGATTAAAAATGCTGAGTTATATGCGCTAGAAACAAAGTTAGAGCGGAGTCAGTGGCTCAAGTCGACTGATGGTTCTCTTAATACATTAATCGAGCGCAACGAAAGAGCAATACAGCAACCCCGTTGGTTGAACGGGTGGGTTAACTTTATTCGTTGTTACGAGCAGATGCATGAAAATGGATTGCAGCGAATCTGGAGTGCTGTACTTGCGGGCTCGCTCCCGATTGAAAAAGTTGAATTGGGTTTAGCATTAGCAATTCATGACCAGCTGGCGCGGGAGGTTATTCACATCCACCCTGAATTGATGAGAGTTTCCGGCTCACAGCGCAATGCTTTGCAGAAGTCATTTAAAGATTACGACAAAAAACTGATTGAATTACAACGTCAGCGGATTGCAGCAAAAATTGCTTGCCGAAATATACCAGAAGGGAATTCTGGTGGTAAGAAAAGTGAATATACAGAACTAGCTTTGATCAAAAATGAGTTGGGTAAAAAAACCAGACATATTCCAATTAGGCAATTGGTTAACCGTGCATGTAATGCGCTGGTTGCAATTAAACCTTGTTTCATGATGGGGCCAATGTCAGCAGCTCATTACCTAGAACCTGGACGAATGGAATTTGATCTGGTGGTGATGGACGAAGCGTCTCAGGTGAAGCCAGAGGATGCATTGGGTGTCATCGCGAGGGGCAAGCAACTAGTGGTCGTTGGTGACCCGAAACAGCTACCACCAACCAGTTTCTTTGATCGAAGTGCCGACGGAGAAGATGACGATGATGCCGCGGCTTTAAGTGATACTGACAGCATTTTGGATGCTGCTTTGCCACTGTTTCCTATGAGACGTTTGCGTTGGCACTATCGTTCACGACATGAAAAGTTGATTGCATACTCTAACCGCCATTTTTATAACAGTGATTTGGTGATATTCCCTTCCCCAAATGCTGAGTCTCCAGAGTATGGGATTAAATTTACCTATGTGTCAAAAGGTCGATTCTCCAATCAACACAATATTGAAGAAGCCCAAGCAGTTGCTGAGGCCGTACTTCATCATGCGCAACACCGGCCGGGTGAGTCACTCGGGGTAGTGGCCATGAGTTCCAAGCAACGCGATCAAATTGAGCGCGCTATCGATGAATTGCGCCGAAATCGCCCTGAATTTAACGATGCAATCGATGGCTTATATGCCATGGAAGAGCCACTTTTTGTGAAAAACCTTGAGAACGTTCAAGGGGATGAGCGTGATGTAATCTTTATTTCCTTTACCTATGGACCTTCTGAGCATGGTGGAAAGGTTTATCAACGCTTTGGACCTATCAATTCCGATGTTGGCTGGCGTCGCTTGAATGTGCTTTTCACTCGATCAAAAAAACGGATGCATGTGTTTAGTTCAATGCGTTCTGAAGATGTATTGACGAGTGAAACCAGTAAACTTGGTGTTATTTCGTTGAAAGGTTTTTTACAGTTTGCCGAAAGTGGCAAACTAGATTCCCTCACAACGCATACCGGCAGGGCTCCAGATAGTGACTTTGAGGTTGCTGTAATGGAAGCACTCAATCACGCTGGGTTTGAGTGTGAACCTCAGGTAGGGGTTGCAGGATTCTTTATTGATCTAGCTGTGAAAGATCCAGGTTGTCCTGGCCGTTACTTAATGGGCATAGAGTGTGATGGTGCGGCTTATCACTCAGCTAAATCTGCTCGTGATCGTGACCGTTTGCGTCAAGAGGTTCTGGAGCGTTTGGGTTGGAGAATTAGCCGCATTTGGTCCACTGATTGGTTCAGTAATCCTGATGAGGTTCTATCTCCGATTATCCGTAAACTCCATGAGCTTAAAACATTGGCTCCAGACGTTGTTGTACCTTCCTATGAATATGTAGAAACGATTGAGTCAAGCGCTGAAGTGGCGTCTGACTCAATTGATTCTCTTATGCCCAATTTGGGGCTTAAGGAGCAACTTAAGTATTTTGCCACACATGTCATTGAGGTTGAGCTTCCTAATGTTGATGCTGATCGTCGTTTGTTGCGACCCGCAATGCTTGAGGCTTTGCTGGAACATCAGCCTTTATCACGTTCCGAGTTTGTTGAACGAATACCTCATTATCTGCGGCAAGCAACAGATGTATACGAAGCGCAACGCTTTCTTGACCGAGTCTTGGCATTAATTGATGGCGCAGAGGCTGAAGCGAATGATGCAGCATTTGAGTCTGAATTGGCATAATTAGTTAAAGGTAATAAGAACAGTGACAACTGTCGGACAACGTGAACGCGCAACTCAACAGCGCGTAGTCAGGTTTTTTATTGAGGAATTGGGCTATCGTTATCTAGGCGATTGGCACACGCGTCCTAACAACCGTAATGTTGAGCCTGATTTGCTCAGTCATTGGTTGATTGACCGTGGTGTTGTGGACTGACCCCACGCCCGTAGACAAATTCTGTCCTCACGACGAGGCCTGTTCGAAGGCCTCCGGACTGACGCCGCCGAGGTTACTGTGGCGCCGGGCCCGGTTGTAGAACACTTCAATGTAATCGAAGATATCCGCCCGGGCTAGATCCCGGGTTTTGTATATTCTCTTCCTGATGCGCTCTTTTTTCAGTGAACTGAAGAACGATTCGGCCACCGCATTATCCCAGCAGTTGCCACGCCGGCTCATGCTCGGGACCAGGTTATTAGCCCGGCAGAAGCGCTGCCAGTCGTCACTGCCGTACTGGCTTCCCTGGTCTGAGTGCACGATGACCTCGCCGTCGGGTTTACGTCGCCAGACCGCCATCATCAGTGCATCCAGCGCCAGTTCGCGTGAGAGAGTGGGCTTCATCGACCAGCCCACCACGTTACGGGCGAAGAGATCGATAACCACCGCCAGATACAGCCAGCCCTGCCAGGTGCGGAGTAGAGTAAGAGGCAGGGCGTAGTCGGACTATTTCCCTGCCTCTCCTCCCCGAACCGGACGTGCACCTTTCAGCGCATCCGGCTCTCCATTTAAATGCTGGCGAACGCCATTGCCAC
>NZ_JAENDM010000120.1:0-3753 GCF_019375075.1 Escherichia sp. XD33 | reverse complement strand
CAGACCCGCGGTGCAAATGTGTTTTACAGCGTGATGGAGCAGATGAAGATGCTCGACACGCTGCAGAACACGCAGCTGCAGAGCGCCATTGTGAAGGCGATGTATGCCGCCACCATTGAAAGTGAGCTGGATACGCAGTCAGCGATGGATTTTATTCTGGGCGCGAACAGTCAGGAGCAGCGGGAAAGGCTGACCGGCTGGATTGGTGAAATTGCCGCGTATTACGCCGCAGCACCGGTCCGGCTGGGAGGTGCAAAAGTGCCGCACCTGATGCCGGGTGACTCACTGAACCTGCAGACGGCTCAGGACACGGATAACGGCTACTCCGTGTTTGAGCAGTCACTGCTGCGGTATATCGCTGCCGGGCTGGGTGTCTCGTATGAGCAGCTTTCCCGGAATTACGCCCAGATGAGCTACTCCACGGCACGGGCCAGCGCGAACGAGTCGTGGGCGCACTTTATGGGGCGGCGAAAATTCGTCGCATCCCGTCAGGCGAGCCAGATGTTTCTGTGCTGGCTGGAAGAGGCCATCGTTCGCCGCGTGGTGACGTTACCTTCAAAAGCGCGCTTCAGTTTTCAGGAAGCCCGCAGTGCCTGGGGGAACTGCGACTGGATAGGCTCCGGTCGTATGGCCATCGATGGTCTGAAAGAAGTACAGGAAGCGGTGATGCTGATAGAAGCCGGACTGAGCACCTACGAGAAAGAGTGCGCAAAACGCGGCGACGACTATCAGGAAATTTTTGCCCAGCAGGTCCGTGAAACGATGGAGCGCCGCGCAGCCGGTCTTAAACCGCCCGCCTGGGCGGCTGCGGCATTTGAATCCGGGCTGCGACAATCAACAGAGGAGGAGAAGAGTGACAGCAGAGCTGCGTAATCTCCCGCATATTGCCAGCATGGCCTTTAATGAGCCGCTGATGCTTGAACCCGCCTATGCGCGGGTTTTCTTTTGTGCGCTTGCAGGCCAGCTTGGGATCAGCCGCCTGACGGATGCGGTGTCCGGTGACAGCCTGGCTGCCGGAGAGGCACCCGCGACGCTGGTGTTATCCGGTGATGATGACGGACCACGACAGGCCCGCAGTTATCAGATCATGAACGGCATCGCCGTGCTGCCGGTGTCCGGCACGCTGGTCAGCCGGACGCGGGCGCTGCAGCCGTATTCGGGGATGACCGGTTACAACGGCATTATCGCCCGTCTGCAACAGGCTGCCAGCGACCCGATGGTGGACGGCATTCTGCTCGATATGGACACGCCCGGCGGGATGGTGGCGGGGGCATTTGACTGCGCTGACATCATCGCCCGTGTGCGTGACATAAAACCGGTATGGGCGTTGGCCAACGACATGAACTGCAGTGCAGGTCAGCTGCTTGCCAGCGCCGCCTCCCGGCGTCTGGTCACGCAGACCGCCCGGACAGGCTCCATCGGCGTCATGATGGCTCACAGTAATTACGGTGCTGCGCTGGAGAAACAGGGCGTGGAAATCACGCTGATTTACAGCGGCAGCCATAAGGTGGATGGCAACCCCTACAGCCATCTTCCGGATGACGTCCGGGAGACACTGCAGTCCCGGATGGACGCAACCCGCCGGATGTTTGCACAGAAGGTGTCGGCATATACCGGCCTGTCCGTGCAGGCTGTGCTGGATACCGAGGCTGCAGTGTACAGCGGTCAGGAGGCCATTGATGCCGGACTGGCTGATGAACTTGTTAACAGCACCGATGCGATCACCGTCATGCGTGATGCACTGGATGCACGTAAATCCCGTCTCTCAGGAGGGCGAATGACCAAAGAGACTCAATCAACAACTGTTTCAGCCACTGCTTCGCAGGCTGACGTTACTGACGTGGTGCCAGCGACGGAGGGCGAAAACGCCAGCGCGGCGCAGCCGGACGTGAACGCGCAGATCACCGCTGCGGTTGCGGCAGAAAACAGCCGCATTATGGGGATCCTCAACTGTGAGGAGGCTCACGGACGCGAAGAACAGGCACGTGTGCTGGCCGAAACCCCCGGTATGACCGTGGAAACGGCCCGCCGCATTCTGGCAGCTGCACCACAGAGTGCACAGGCGCGCAGTGACACTGCGCTGGATCGTCTGATGCAGGGGGCACCGGCACCACTGGCTGCAGGTAACCCGGCATCTGATGCCGTTAACGATTTGCTGAACACACCAGTGTAAGGGATGTTTATGACGAGCAAAGAAACCTTTACCCATTACCAGCCGCTGGGCAACAGTGACCCGGCACATACGGCAACCGCGCCCGGCGGATTGAGTAAGAAAACGCCAGCAATGACCCCGTTGATGCCGGATACCTCCACCCGTAAGCTGGTTGCGTGGGATGGCACCACCGACGGTGCTGCCGTTGGCATTCTGGCGGTTGATGCTGACCAGACCAGCACCACGCTGACGTTCTACAAGTCCGGCACGTTCCGTTATGAGGATGTGCTCTGGCCGGAGGCTGCCAGCGACGAGGCGAAAAAACGGACCGCGTTTGCCGGAACGGCAATCAGCATCGTTTAACCTGACCCTTCATCACTAAAGGCCGCCTGTGCGGCTTTTTTTACGGGATTTTTTTATGTCGATGTACACAACCGCCCAGCTGCTGGCGGCAAATGAGCAGAAATTTAAGTTTGATCCGCTGTTTCTGCGTCTCTTTTTCCGTGAGAGCTATCCCTTCACCACGGAGAAAGTCTATCTCTCACAAATTCCGGGACTGGTAAACATGGCGCTGTACGTTTCGCCGATTGTTTCCGGTGAGGTTATCCGCTCCCGTGGCGGCTCCACCTCTGAATTTACACCGGGATATGTCAAGCCGAAGCATGAGGTGAATCCGCAGATGACCCTGCGTCGCCTGCCGGATGAAGATCCGCAGAATCTGGCGGACCCGGCTTACCGCCGCCGTCGCATCATCATGCAGAACATGCGTGACGAAGAGCTGGCCATTGCTCAGGTCGAAGAGATGCAGGCAGTTTCTGCCGTGCTCAAGGGCAAATACACCATGACCGGTGAAGCCTTCGATCCGGTTGAGGTGGATATGGGCCGCAGTGCGGCGAACAACATCACACAGTCCGGCGGCACGGAGTGGAGCAAGCGTGACAAGTCCACGTATGACCCGACCGACGATATCGAAGCCTACGCGCTGAACGCCAGCGGTGTGGTGAATATCATCGTGTTTGACCCGAAAGGCTGGGCGCTGTTCCGTTCCTTCAAGGCCGTCAGGGAGAAGCTGGATACCCGTCGCGGCTCTCATTCCGAGCTGGAGACAGCGGTAAAAGACCTGGGCAAAGCGGTTTCCTATAAGGGAATGTATGGCGATGTAGCCATCGTCGTGTATTCCGGACAGTACGTGGAAAACGGCGTCAAAAAGAACTTCCTGCCGGACAACACGATGGTGCTGGGTAACACTCATGCACGCGGTCTGCGCACCTATGGCTGTATTCAGGATGCAGATGCATTGAGTGAGGGTATTAATGCGTCTCCCCGTTATCCGAAAAACTGGAAGACATCCGGCGATCCGGCGCGAGAGTTCACCATGATTCAGTCAGCACCGCTGATGCTGCTGGCTGATCCTGATGAGTTCGTGTCCGTTCAACTGGCGTAATCATGGCCCTTCGGGGCCATTGTCTCTCTGAGGAGGAGTCCATGACGAAAGATGAACTGATTGCCCGTCTCCGGTCGCTGGGTGAGCAACTGAACCGTGATGTCAGCCTGACGGGGACGAAAGAAGAACTGGCGCTCCGTGTGGCAGAGCTGGAAGA
>NZ_JAENDM010000119.1:0-3765 GCF_019375075.1 Escherichia sp. XD33 | reverse complement strand
CAGACCCGCGGTGCAAATGTGTTTTACAGCGTGATGGAGCAGATGAAGATGCTCGACACGCTGCAGAACACGCAGCTGCAGAGCGCCATTGTGAAGGCGATGTATGCCGCCACCATTGAGAGTGAGCTGGATACGCAGTCAGCGATGGATTTTATTCTGGGCGCGAACAGTAAGGAGCAGCGGGACAAGCTGACCGGCTGGATTGGTGAAATTGCCGCGTATTACGCCGCAGCACCGGTCCGTCTGGGAGGCGCAAAAGTGCCGCACCTGATGCCGGGGGACTCACTGAACCTGCAGACGGCTCAGGACACGGATAACGGCTACTCCGTGTTTGAGCAGTCACTGTTGCGGTATATCGCTGCCGGGCTGGGTGTCTCGTATGAGCAGCTTTCCCGGAATTACGCCCAGATGAGCTACTCCACGGCACGGGCCAGTGCGAACGAGTCGTGGGCGTACTTTATGGGGCGGCGAAAATTCGTCGCATCCCGTCAGGCGAGCCAGATGTTTCTGTGCTGGCTGGAAGAGGCCATCGTTCGCCGCGTGGTGACGTTACCTTCAAAAGCGCGTTTCAGCTTTCAGGAAGCCCGCAGCGCCTGGGGGAACTGTGACTGGATAGGCTCCGGTCGTATGGCCATCGATGGTCTGAAAGAAGTTCAGGAAGCGGTGATGCTGATAGAAGCCGGGCTGAGTACCTACGAGAAAGAGTGTGCAAAACGCGGCGATGACTATCAGGAAATTTTTGCCCAGCAGGTCCGTGAAACGATGGAGCGTCGTGCAGCCGGTCTTAAACCACCCGCCTGGGCGGCTGCGGCATTTGAATCCGGGCTGCGACAATCAACAGAGGAGGAGAAGAGTGACAGCAGAGCTGCGTAATCTCCCGCATATTGCCAGCATGGCCTTTAATGAGCCGCTGATGCTTGAACCCGCCTATGCGCGGGTTTTCTTTTGTGCGCTTGCAGGCCAGCTTGGGATCAGCCGCCTGACGGATGCGGTGTCCGGTGACAGCCTGACTGCCGGAGAGGCACCCGCGACGCTGGCGTTATCCGGTGATGATGACGGACCACGACAGGCCCGCAGTTATCAGGTCATGAACGGCATCGCCGTGCTGCCGGTGTCCGGCACGCTGGTCGGCCGGACGCGGGCGCTGCAGCCGTATTCGGGAATGACCGGTTACAACGGCATTATCGCCCGTCTGCAACAGGCTGCCAGCGATCCGATGGTGGACGGCATTCTGCTCGATATGGACACGCCAGGCGGGATGGTGGCGGGGGCATTTGACTGCGCTGACATCATCGCCCGTGTGCGTGACATAAAACCGGTATGGGCGCTGGCCAACGACATGAACTGCAGTGCAGGTCAGCTGCTTGCCAGTGCCGCCTCCCGGCGTCTGGTCACGCAGACCGCCCGGACAGGCTCCATCGGCGTCATGATGGCTCACAGTAATTACGGCGCTGCGCTGGAGAAACAGGGCGTGGAAATCACGCTGATTTACAGCGGCAGCCATAAGGTGGATGGCAACCCCTACAGCCATCTACCGGATGATGTCCGGGAAACACTGCAGTCCCGGATGGATGCAACCCGCCGGATGTTTGCACAGAAGGTATCGGCATATACCGGCCTGTCCGTGCAGGCTGTGCTGGATACCGAGGCTGCAGTGTACAGCGGTCAGGAGGCCATTGATGCCGGACTGGCTGATGAACTTGTTAACAGTACCGATGCGATCACCGTCATGCGTGATGCACTGGATACACGTAAATCCCGTCTCTCAGGAGGGCGAATGACCAAAGAGACTCAATCAACAACTGTTTCAGCCACTGCTTCGCAGGCTGACGTTACTGACGTGGTGCCAGCGACGGAGGGCGAAAACGCCAGCGCGGCGCAGCCGGACGTGAACGCGCAGATCACCGCTGCGGTTGCGGCAGAAAACAGCCGCATTATGGGGATCCTCAACTGTGAGGAGGCTCACGGACGCGAAGAGCAGGCCCGCGTGCTGGCAGAAACCCCCGGAATGACCGTGGAAACGGCCCGCCGCATTCTGGCTGCAGCACCACAGAGTGCACAGGCGCGCAGTGACACTGCGCTGGATCGTCTGATGCAGGGTACACCGGCACCGCTGGCTGCAGGTAACCTGGCATCTGATACCAATAAAGAATTACTTAATACACCTGAAGCTTTACCGGTATAAGAGGCAGTTATGGCGACAAAAGAAGAGTTTAACCATTACCAGCCGCTGGGTAACAGTGATCCGGCTCATACAGCAATTGCGCCTGGCGGATTGAGTGCGAAAACGCCTGCAATGACCCCGCTGATGCTGGATGGCACTACCCGTAAGCTGGTTGTGTGGGATGGCACCACCGACGGTGCAGCCGT
This sequence comes from Escherichia sp. XD33, assembly GCF_019375075.1. Taxonomy (NCBI): domain Bacteria; kingdom Pseudomonadati; phylum Pseudomonadota; class Gammaproteobacteria; order Enterobacterales; family Enterobacteriaceae; genus Escherichia; species Escherichia sp. XD33. The sequence continues at coordinate 1,395 of NZ_JAENDM010000119.1, read as the reverse complement.
TGGCATTCTGGCGGTTGCTGCTGACCAGACCAGCACCACACTGACGTTCTACAAGTCCGGCTCGTTCCGTTATGAGGATGTGCTCTGGCCGGAGGCTGCCAGCGACGAGACTAAAAAACGGACCGCGTTTGCCGGAACGGCAATCAGCATCGTTTAATCTTCCCCTTCATCAACAAAGGCCGCCTGTGCGGCTTTTTTTATGGAAATAATTTATGTCTGTATATACAACTGCAGAATTACTGGCATCGACCCAGCATCACTTTAAGTTCGATCCGCTGTTTCTGCGCCTGTTTTTCCGTGAAACCTATCCTTTCACCACGGAAAAAGTCTATCTCTCACAAATTCCGGGACTGGTAAACATGGCGCTGTACGTTTCGCCGATTGTTTCCGGTGAGGTTATCCGATCCCGTGGCGGCTCCACCTCTGAATTTACGCCGGGTTATGTCAAACCCAAGCATGAGGTGAATCCGCAGATGACCCTGCGTCGCCTGCCGGATGAAGATCCGCAGAACCTGGCTGACCCGGCTTACCGTCGTCGCCGTATTATTCGGCAGAATATGCTGGATGAAAATCTGGCGATTGCCCAGGTCGAAGAGATGCAGGCAGTTTCTGCCGTGCTTAAGGGCAAATACACCATGACCGGTGAAGCCTTCGATCCGGTTGAGGTGGATATGGGCCGCAGTGCGGCGAATAACATCACGCAGTCCGGCGGCACGGAGTGGAGCAAGCGTGACAAGTCCACGTATGACCCGACCGACGATATCGAAGCCTACGCGCTGAACGCCAGCGGTGTGGTGAATATCATCGTGTTTGATCCGAAAGGCTGGGCGCTGTTCCGTTCCTTCAAGGCCGTCAAGGAGAAGCTGGATACCCGTCGCGGCTCTCATTCCGAGCTGGAGACAGCGGTAAAAGACCTGGGCAAAGCGGTGTCTTATAAGGGAATGTATGGCGATGTGGCCATCGTCGTGTATTCCGGACAGTACGTGGAAAACGGCGTCAAAAAGAACTTCCTGCCGGACAACACGATGGTGCTGGGGAACACTCAGGCACGCGGTCTGCGCACCTATGGTTGCATTCAGGATGCGGACGCACAGCGCGAAGGCATTAACGCCTCTGCCCGTTACCCGAAAAACTGGGTGACCACCGGCGACCCGGCGCGTGAGTTCACCATGATTCAGTCAGCACCGCTGATGCTGCTGGCTGATCCTGATGAGTTCGTGTCCGTTCAACTGGCGTAATCATGGCCCTTCGGGGCCATTTTCTCTCTGTGGAGGAATCCATGACGAAAGATGAACTGATTGCCCGTCTCCGGTCGCTGGGTGAGCAACTGAACCGTGATGTCAGCCTGACGGGGACGAAAGAAGAACTGGCGCTCCGTGTGGCAGAGCTGGAAGA
>NZ_JAENDM010000118.1:0-4009 GCF_019375075.1 Escherichia sp. XD33 | reverse complement strand
CCAGCGCTGGCGCGATTTAGCCCCGACGTATCCCCACTGTTCGTCCATTTCCGCGCAGACGATGACGTCACTGCCCGGCTGTATGCGCGAGGTTACCGACTGCGGCCTGAGTTTTTTAAATGGCGGAAAATCGTGTTGAGGCCAACGCCCATAATGCGGGCGGTTGCCCGGCATCCAACGCCATTCATGGCCATATCAATGATTTTCTGGTGCGTACCGGGTTGAGAAGCGGTGTAAGTGAACTGCAGTTGCCATGTTTTACGGCAGTGAGAGCAGAGATAGCGCTGATGTCCGGCGGTGCTTTTGCCGTTACGCACCACCCCGTCAGTAGCTGAACAGGAGGGACAGCTGATAGAAACAGAAGCCACTGGAGCACCTCAAAAACACCATCATACACTAAATCAGTAAGTTGGCAGCATCACCGATAGCCGTATTCTATTTCTCTTCTATTTCCGTTTTATTCTGACCGGCGGCTCGCAAATCTCACCTAAATAAGGTTCAACCAGCGTATAAAGACGAACCATTTCAGCCAAAGAACCCATGCCTAAGTGTTTTTGCATATTGGCTCGATGTACTTCAACCGTTCGGGCAGAAATAAAAAGATTTTCAGCAATTTGCTGATTTGTTTTTCCATCGGCCAACAAAGTTAAGATATTGCGTTCACGACCGGTTAATTGCTCATAACGGCTGATGTACGTTTGGCGCGCTTTTTCTGCTGCTGACCAAATTAAAGCGTTTTTCACGGCACGTAACAGATGTTTTTGATCGACCGGCTTTTGCAGAAAATCAACGGCTCCTTGTTTCAAGGCATCAACGGCCATCGGAACATCGCCGTATCCGGTCAGAAAAACGATACCTAAAGTGCTTCTGGTTTGGCTAAGCAATGTTTGCAGCGTTTGACCACCCATTCCCGGCATGCGGCAATCCAGAATTAAGCAACCGGTGTCCGTCAGGCACTCAATATGCCGTTCACTCCACTGTAAAAAAGCTTCGGCGGAGGAGAAGCACTGAGTTTGATATCCTTCACCTTGCAGAACAAATTCAAGGGAATCCAGAACGGATTCATCATCATCAACAATGTATAAACGCTGTATTTCTGACATGCTGAACTCCGTTATTTATGGTTGTGGTAGAGAGTGAAGATAACAGATGCTTCGCATCCGCCGTCAGGATGGTTTTGTAGTAAAAATGTACTGCGATGTGACTCGGCAATTTCTTTACAGATAACTAAACCAAGGCCTATTCCGTCCGCTTTTGTTGTGACAAATGGCGTCATAAGTTCTTCCAGTGGCAGTTGTAAACCTGCTCCGCGATCTCTGACGGTTAAATGTGCCTTGTTTTCTGTATGTAACAGATTGATCGATACGCTGCAAGCACCGGCCTGAGCGGAAGCATCAATTGCATTAGTAAATAAATTAACCATTAATTGTTCTATTCCTGCTTTATCTGCCTTCAGAAGCATCTTTTGCTTATCGATATGTAAAATTAGCTCTACTTGTTTTGATTTTGCATAGATCTCAACAAGTTTTATTGCCTGCTGCAGAATAATTGCCAGATCCTGAGGCGTTTTTTGTATAGCCTGCTTTCTGAGTAATTGACGGAAACGATCGACAACTTGATTAATTCGGATAACCTGATGGCGAATTTTATCCAGTAACACATCAATATCCGTGGAGTGGTCACCGCGTTTTCGGCGCGATAGTTCACCTTCAGCATACAGATGAATCGCGGACAGCGGCTGACTTAACTCATGCGCTAAACTTGAGCCCAGTTTATTGACCAATGCCCGACGTTGAGCATATTGCAGATTCTCTAACGCTTGCTGTAGCGAAAGGGTACTTTTACGATATTTCATCGTCAGGAAAATGTATTGAAGCGGCAAAATAATTAAGGCGATACCGATGACGATCAGCAGGTAGTAACGGCTCTTAATCCACTCCCATAATTTAATCCACCAGGGCTGTTCCAGAGGATGTATTCCTAAATCTTTAAACAATCGATCCAGTTCCGCCTGACTTTCAGGAACTGTCCATCCCAGAGATTGTGCAGCTTTTGCGACTTCGGATTGGCTAGGAACCGCTAATAATGCGGTGAGAATCTTTCGTCCCAACGTTCTGTCTGCCGCGTCAGTCATGGCAAAACTCCAGTTAGGATAAAGACGAGTAGAAACCTGACAGCCAAAGGAGTCGGGCGCGATATTGTTTAATGCCCGGAGTGCTTTTTCTTCCAACTGGTGTTTTTCTATCATTGATTCAACGAGGCAGACCGGCAAAATAGCGGCCTGAATTTTCCCGGCTAATAAAGCCTGAACAACGGATTCATGAGGATAACCGATTTCCTGTACATGAGAGAAATAACGATTGCTGACACCCATTTGGTGCAACTCTCTTTCCATTGCCATAAAACCACCGAATGCCTGACGATGAGCGGTACCGATGGGCTTACCGGATAACTGTAATAGATCGGTAAACGGGCTATTTTCTTTGACCCACATAGCCGAACCTGTTGCGGTAGTTGTTCCGCCCTGCATTGGGCTGATTAATGTCGCCATCCAGGATAAAGAGTGAACCCTACCGATACGGATACTTTCTGATGGATTAACAATGATAAATTGCAGATTTTGTTGACTAATTTCGTGCTGTAACTGAGATAAAGGCAGCGGAATTAACCGGAAATCATACTCTGGTATTTCTTGTTTTAACCAATTGATTGTTGGTTGCCATCTTTCTCTGGCTTCAGTCATTCCCCGATCGGCAAAAACACCAATAGAAATCAGATGCTTTGTTGGCTCGTTTACCGGTTCTGCACTGATAACTGCGATGGATTTCATCATAAAAAAAATGAGCATTCCAAAATATATCAATGACTTCATTATGCTGTTTCCTGTTTTTATCTGTCATGAAAGATATTTCTTGGTGTCAGGAATTTGCTTACATGGTTAATTTCTGAAAACGTAAATCAGTCTTTCAAGCTTATCGCTATCGGCATATCTGCTTGCCGCCGGTCTGATGTTATTCTTTCTGCTATTATCTAGAGCTATATTATAGGGGTAAGCGGATTAAATGGTTGATCTTACCTTTGCATGAGAGTGAGACAGACCGGCATCTCATCGGATTATCTGGTTGATGCTTCACCTACTGCTGGTGCATGTTTCCTTCGCTAATTCCAGCAAGAACCCCACACGCCTCAACTTCCCGGTCATCGTTGCAACTCGCTCTCAGTGAAACGAGTTGTTTCTCAAGCGCTTGCAGAGCGGTTATCTGCGACCGCACATGAGAGATGTGATCATCGAGCAAGGCGTTGACGGCGGTACAAGGCTGATGAGGGGCGTCCTGATAGCTCTGTAGTTCGTGAATCTCAGCCAGTGACAGGCCCAGGATTCTGCAGCGACGGATGAAGGCCAGCCCCTCACCATGCTTCTCGGTATAGACACGGTAACCGTTGTCCTGCCGATCAGGCGGCGGCAACAAGCCCTGCTGTTCATAGAAGCGGATCGTCTGTGTTTCGACCCCTACCAACTGCGCCAACTGACCAATGCGCATCAGCCTCCTCCCCAACGGATTCTTTACTCTATTGACCTTATAGTAGCTTTATAGTTTTAAATGGTACCACAACATGGTGATGCTGCCAACTTACTGATTTAGTGTATGATGGTGTTTTTGAGGTTCTCCAGTGGCTTCTGTTTCTATCAGCTGTCCCTCCTGTTCAGCTACTGACGGGGTGGTGCGTAACGGCAAAAGCACTGCCGGACATCAGCGCTATCTCTGCTCTCACTGCCGTAAAACATGGCAACTGCAGTTCACTTACACCGCTTCTCAACCCGGTACGCACCAGAAAATCATTGATATGGCCATGAATGGCGTTGGATGCCGGGCAACAGCCCGCATTATGGGCGTTGGCCTCAACACGATTTTCCGCCATTTAAAAAACTCAGGCCGCAGTCGGTAACCTCGCGCATACAGCCGGGCAGTGACGTCATCGTCTGCGCGGAAATGGACGAACAGTGGGG
>NZ_JAENDM010000117.1:0-4240 GCF_019375075.1 Escherichia sp. XD33 | reverse complement strand
CTCAGCATTTTATTATGGTGATCCCCTGGGCGAAATGCGCCTGGTAAGCAGAGTTTTTGAAATGTAAGGCCTTTGAATAAGACAAAAGGCTGCCTCATCGCTAACTTTGCAACAGTGCCGGATTGAATATAACCGACGTGACTGTTACATTTAGGTGGCTAAACCCGTCAAGCCCTCAGGAGTGAATCATGACCGTAGTCACGACCGCCGATACCTCCCAACTGTACGCACTTGCAGCCCGACATGGGCTCAAGCTCCATGGCCCGCTGACTGTCAATGAGCTTGGGCTCGACTATAGGATCGTGATCGCCACCGTCGACGATGGACGTCGGTGGGTGCTGCGCATCCCGCGCCGAGCCGAGGTAAGCGCGAAGGTCGAACCAGAGGCGCGGGTGCTGGCAATGCTCAAGAATCGCCTGCCGTTCGCGGTGCCGGACTGGCGCGTGGCCAACGCCGAGCTCGTTGCCTATCCCATGCTCGAAGACTCGACTGCGATGGTCATCCAGCCTGGTTCGTCCACGCCCGACTGGGTCGTGCCGCAGGACTCGGAGGTCTTCGCGGAGAGCTTCGCGACCGCGCTCGCCGCCCTGCATGCCGTCCCCATTTCCGCCGCCGTGGATGCGGGGATGCTCATCCGTACACCGACGCAGGCCCGTCAGAAGGTGGCCGACGACGTTGACCGCGTCCGACGCGAGTTCGTGGTGAACGACAAGCGCCTCCACCGGTGGCAGCGCTGGCTCGACGACGATTCGTCGTGGCCAGATTTCTCCGTGGTGGTGCATGGCGATCTCTACGTGGGCCATGTGCTCATCGACAACACGGAGCGCGTCAGCGGGATGATCGACTGGAGCGAGGCCCGCGTTGATGACCCTGCCATCGACATGGCCGCGCACCTTATGGTCTTTGGTGAAGAGGGGCTCGCGAAGCTCCTCCTCACGTATGAAGCGGCCGGTGGCCGGGTGTGGCCGCGGCTCGCCCACCACATCGCGGAGCGCCTTGCGTTCGGGGCGGTCACCTACGCACTCTTCGCCCTCGACTCGGGTAACGAAGAGTACCTCGCTGCGGCGAAGGCGCAGCTCGCCGCAGCGGAATGAGCGAACGTCGATATAGCCCGCTCGCGACGCTGTTCGCGGCGACCTTTCTCTTCCGGATCGGCAACGCGGTGGCGGCCCTCGCGCTTCCATGGTTCGTCCTGTCTCATACAAAGAGCGCGGCCTGGGCGGGCGCCACGGCCGCTAGCAGCGTCATCGCGACCATCATCGGCGCGTGGGTTGGTGGTGGCCTCGTCGATCGGTTCGGGCGCGCGCCCGTCGCATTGATCTCGGGTGTGGTGGGCGGCGTGGCCATGGCGAGCATCCCACTGCTCGATGCCGTTGGCGCCCTCTCGAACACTGGGCTGATCGCTTGCGTGGTGCTCGGTGCCGCGTTCGACGCACCCGGTATGGCCGCGCAGGACAGTGAGCTGCCCAAACTCGGCCACGTCGCCGGGCTCTCCGTTGAGCGCGTCTCGTCACTGAAAGCGGTGATCGGGAACGTCGCGATTCTAGGTGGCCCGGCCCTTGGGGGGGCCGCAATCGGCCTGCTTGGCGCTGCGCCAACGCTCGGGCTGACGGCGTTCTGCTCCGTCCTTGCAGGTCTGCTCGGCGCGTGGGTGCTTCCCGCGCGTGCCGCTCGGACGATGACCACGACGGCGACTCTCTCCATGCGCGCCGGCGTCGCTTTTCTCTGGAGCGAACCCCTGCTGCGCCCTCTCTTTGGTATAGTGATGATCTTCGTGGGCATCGTTGGCGCCAACGGCAGCGTCATCATGCCTGCGCTGTTTGTAGATGCAGGACGCCAAGTAGCAGAGCTCGGGCTGTTCTCCTCAATGATGGGGGCTGGTGGTCTCCTTGGCATTGCCATTCATGCGTCGGTCGGCGCCCGGATATCAGCGCAGAACTGGCTGGCGGTGGCATTTTGTGGCTCTGCGGTGGGCTCGCTTCTGCTTTCACAGTTGCCAGGCGTGCCGGTGCTGATGTTGTTGGGCGCGCTCGTGGGACTGCTGACCGGCTCAGTCTCTCCCATTCTCAACGCTGCCATCTACAACCGCACGCCGCCAGAACTTCTCGGCCGGGTACTCGGCACGGTCTCGGCGGTGATGCTGTCAGCCTCGCCCATGGTTATGCTTGCGGCCGGCGCGTTTGTCGACCTTGCTGGTCCGCTCCCTGGCCTCGTTGTATCGGCCGTGTTTGCGGGGCTCGTGGCTCTACTCTCGCTCCGTCTTCAATTTGCTACAATGGCGGCGGCAGCCACAGCCTCCGCCCCAACCCATACAGAAGGTGAACACTGATGCCCCGCCCCAAGCTCAAGTCCGATGACGAGGTACTCGAGGCCGCCACCGTAGTGCTGAAGCGTTGCGGTCCCATAGAGTTCACGCTCAGCGGAGTAGCAAAGGAGGTGGGGCTCTCCCGCGCAGCGTTAATCCAGCGCTTCACCAACCGCGATACGCTGCTGGTGAGGATGATGGAGCGCGGCGTCGAGCAGGTGCGGCATTACCTGAATGCGATACCGATAGGCGCAGGGCCGCAAGGGCTCTGGGAATTTTTGCAGGTGCTCGTTCGGAGCATGAACACTCGCAACGACTTCTCGGTGAACTATCTCATCTCCTGGTACGAGCTCCAGGTGCCGGAGCTACGCACGCTTGCGATCCAGCGGAACCGCGCGGTGGTGGAGGGGATCCGCAAGCGACTGCCCCCAGGTGCTCCTGCGGCAGCTGAGTTGCTCCTGCACTCGGTCATCGCTGGCGCGACGATGCAGTGGGCCGTCGATCCGGATGGTGAGCTAGCTGATCATGTGCTGGCTCAGATCGCTGCCATCCTGTGTTTAATGTTTCCCGAACACGACGATTTCCAACTCCTCCAGGCACATGCGTAAACGGAGGTGTGCAGAGTCCCTGCGGCAGGCGACGAACACGACCGTCGTCGATTAGTACCGGTACGGTCGGTGGTATCGAAGTCTTGATCACCACTCAGGTCTACGGCTTACAAATGGTGACCATCCCGATACTTGCGTCAGAGCACCGGGCCGATTCTTTGACAGTGAATCACTCCCGTAAGGTTGTGCCGGTGTGGGTGTCCCGGGTCGAGACGATACTCCGCCAATGCGCCCAGCAAACAACCTGGCCATCGCAGGTGGTGGGGAGCGGTGTGGCGGATGAGTTGGACAAGTTGGTGTAGCAGCACGAGCACGGCGAGATAACATCGCAGGAGTTCGACATGCTCAAGAGACAGCTGATTGCGAATCGCGATGCAGATTCATAACCCGATTGCGGGTTGGCTTCACTCCACCATCACCGAGCAGACTAGCACGGCGGGCTCTGTTGCAAAGATTGGCGGCAGTCAGAGGTAGGCTGTCGCTCTGCGCCGATCAGGCGGCTGCTGCGAAATGGTGGTTGAGCATGCCCATGGCCTCCGTCAGCGCCGAGGGCCCAATGCCAAAAGCTCTCTCCACAAGGCGCACCTCGCCCCTGATGCCGGGCTGCAGGCACCAGGGGCGAGCCTGTCCTTTGCGCAGGGCTCGCATGACTTCGAATCCCTTGATCGTGGCATAGGCCGTGGGGATCGATTTGAAACCGCGCACCGGCTTGATCAGTATCTTGAGCTTTCCGTGATCGGCCTCGATCACGTTATTGAGATACTTCACCTGCCGGTGGGCCGTCTCCCGGTCCAGCTTTCCTTCGCGCTTCAATTCGGTGATCGCTGCACCATAGCTCGGCGCTTTGTCGGTATTGAGCGTGGCAGGCTTTTCCCAGTGCTTCAGGCCTCGCAGGGCCTTGCCCAGGAACCGCTTCGCTGCCTTGGCGCTGCGGGTCGGCGACAGGTAGAAATCGATCGTGTCGCCCCGCTTGTCGACTGCCCGGTACAGGTAGGTCCACTTGCCCCGCACCTTGACGTAGGTTTCATCCAGGCGCCAGCTCGGATCAAAGCCACGCCGCCAGAACCAGCGCAGCCGCTTCTCCATCTCCGGGGCGTAGCACTGGACCCAGCGATAGATCGTCGTATGGTCGACCGAAATGCCGCGTTCCGCCAGCATTTCCTCAAGGTCGCGATAGCTGATCGGATAGCGACAATACCAGCGCACCGGGCACTGTTGCAAAGTTAGCGATGAGGCAGCCTTTTGTCTTATTCAAAGGCCTTACATTTCAAAAACTCTGCTTACCAGGCGCATTTCGCCCAGGGGATCACCATAATAAAATGCTGAG
>NZ_JAENDM010000116.1:0-4340 GCF_019375075.1 Escherichia sp. XD33 | reverse complement strand
TGAGGCAGCACCTGGCACGGCTGGGACGGAAGTCGCTGTCGTTCTCAAAATCGGTGGAGCTGCATGACAAAGTCATCGGGCATTATCTGAACATAAAACACTATCAATAAGTTGGAGTCATTACCGCGAGCATCATAGAAATAGAGTGCAGTTTATCTCTATAAAGAGAAAGAATAGACTGCTCATTAAAGGTTTGTATCCCCGCAGGTCGGGTTGGGTATTCAATGAATTTCAGGACTTCAAGATTCGGGTGATCTGGCACAGTGTATTTTTGATCCCCTACAATCTGAGCAAATGGCGAAAGACTCGAAGGGTCCTGCTTTATTAACTCAACTACATCATTCTCCCGTCTGGAGAAGATGCCTAAAACTCGTTGCATACTTAAGAAGATCGCCCTGAAATTCATCAAATAATCCTTAGCGGCGTTTACCAGACAGTTCCGCAGCAATATAAGCCTGCACGCTTTTGTACTGTTTTACCTTTTCGATAAACTCATCGGGACTGTAAGCACCTTTTACACGACGGGATACGTTAAGTGTTTTCTTAACCCGTTCGATATACATGTTGAGACTTCGAATAATATTGTGCGCCATTACGTTGTAATCGCTAACCGGTAATTGACCCAGAGAGTTGAATTTGTACATCTGGGTCAGAAGGTTGTTCATTTCAAAGATGTGCTTATAAAAAAGCATTGTATTTTGATTGTTGAAGTTTAACTGGACCGATTCAAATCGGAACGGAGAAAACTCAGTTGATGAGAAGAATGGATCACTTTCATCAACGTGAATAGTGGCGATATGGTGTTCCAGATTCTCCTTCATTAAATTATTTTCGTCGTGCAATTCATTAAACCAGTCCTGAATTGCCTGCACCAATTCGGGGTGCCTTACCGCATTAACCGTCCTGAATAATGATGAAATAGCAATACTTACATCATCAAAGCCTCTAATTACGGAACGATTCTGAGCCGTAAGGAAACGGTTAAAATCGGGAGTACCTGGCTTAATGGTTACTGTGGCCATGCCGTAAAGTTCATTTTTACTTTGCACGACTTTGCGGGTATTGTCAGATGCCTGAGAGGTGCGGGCATTTACATCAGGAGTTTTCTGCTCGGTTTCATTTATTGATACGTCGGTCATTGTGCCACCTTATATTTTGAGTATTTACGGATTTTCCGTCCCAGTTCGATATATGCAGCATGATAGAATTCAAGTAATTCTCTGTAGGGTTCCAGTAACCCCTCCGTTTTTTCGATCATTTCATATTCCCAAGACGCGTGATTAACAAAGCAGCTTTTTGAATATTTTCCGTTTTTCATCGCAGAAACCCGTTTCGACATATAGCTGGGTGCCCTGGTTTTAAACGGACTGAACTTATGCCAGGTGATAGTGACTTTTTTCGCATTACCAATTAATTCTAGTTTCGGTGCATACGAACCCAGATACTCACGTTTTAGTGTATTGCTAGGCCGGGGTAAATTAATCTCCAGATGATTCCGTTCTTTCCACTCGATCCAGTAATTTGTACACAAGTCTTCAGCCTCCTCCCGCAGAGCCTCGATTTGTGAACGCATTAAGCTGCGCGATAATTCAAGTGACTTTATTAGTTTCGAATTAGACATGTGACCTCCTGATGTGAAATCACTATACCGAAGTGGTTTTTATTTTTTTTCACAAACAGGGCTTTTTTCAGTGATTTTTTTCTGAGAATTATGAGGGGCGTGTCGTTGGTGCGATGCATACCGATAGTGAATAACACCAGATGAGCTCGGGAACGGCATAGCGGGGTGTACTTATATTCGGCAGAAAAGTAGCTTTTTCTGCAATGGATATTCCTGATCCGGTGATTTGAAAAGTGCTGTTTTACTTACTAAGTTATACATATATCTAGTGCCACTTTTTAATCAAAAGTGACCCTAGGTTTTTTGCGCATAGTGCCACTTTTTAAAAAAGTGACCCTATGTCGAGGCTCCATAGGGCCACTTTTCAGCAAAAAGTGACCCTATGTAATAGCCATTGTTAATCAATCGGAAAAATATTCATGCTAGCTCGCTCTTATCGCTAAGGTTATTGCTGCTTTCTGCCGATAACAGTGCAAGTTTTGCGATTTTTTTAAGCGCTTCACAGTTCGTTAGCAAGCTCAGTTTTTTTTGATAAAATTCTGGTCAGTTTGTTTAAAAAGTGTTACAAGTAAGGCGAATGGTTGAATGGTTAGTTTTAAGACTCAAATCGGCAGTATTAAAATTCCAAAAGTAGCTTTTCATACTTCAAAAAACCAAACTTTAATTTCATGTAGAAGAGTTGTACTATTGTATTGACTCAAGGACAATCCGACATGTCAGAATCAGATAACATAACGCGTAACTTGCTCGGTAAACTATTACGTACCGAGGTTTCGATTATTCGTAGTTACCGTGCATTCCTAATGTTATTGCCTATCCATGGATCTTCTTCGTATCAATCAGGGTCTCCACTCTTGCAACGCCGTCTATTTGGAGACGGATTTGGGACAATGACTGATAATGCATTTGAAGTTGAAACTCGTCCGGGAAGTTTCCTCGTTCCACGTTCTTTAGGCAAAGAGATTTCCTGGGATAATTTTTTATGGCTGTTGTCGATGGTGACACTAACGTTATTCGAGAATATGACAGTGACGATGCTGACTTCGGTATTTACAATGCTGGGGAAAAAGTTACTTTACTGTGTGGCCGGGAAGACTTTTATAATCCGACAAAAATTCAGCAGTTACGCTCTAAGTGTGTAGATATACAAAATGATTACTTTATTCAAATCTTCTTTATGTCAATGCTTGCACCTGAGTTTGTCAGCATATTTTTTGGATTAAAGCCTGCCACCGCAGATGCAATAAAAGATGTTGGCGTTTCATCACTTAAAGCAATTAACGATGTTGTTCTCTTTCCGCGAACAATTGCCTTTACGCCAGGACTGGGGGATGATAGCACTACGTTAAAATCTAAAGTATTCGCCTGGGCATACGAATTATCTGCCGACATTCGTTTGGGTAAAGTTAGTGATGACTTAATGGAACTACTGCGTTACGACACTATGTTTACGTGTCACCGTCAGGATGTGTTTAACTCATTAGCAAATAAAGTGCTCTTGAAGGATTATTGAATATGGCTAAAGTCGATCAAACTAAAGCTAGCAGGTTATTGAGCGCTACAAAAACGATGTCACTTGGTGCAAATAAAAATTCAATCAGAATACTTTATGGCAATCATGTTGCAGAAAATATTGATTTCAGGTCCGAACCTCAACAACACGTTAAAAAAGGCATTCGTGGGTGGAGTCGTCGCGCGGATAACCGCAGAGCGTTTTCTGCTGTTATTGATGTCGCTGTAAACTATTTCGGTTTTGATCCTATTCATCCGGAATCCAGCTTTCGCAATATTGACTTTAACCGCATCATGAGCGTGCTGCATAACCTTGGTTATTTCGTATGCGCCCCTGAGGTAAATAAAATAATTGAAATTCTTACGTCAATGAAAGAAATTGAGGAGCTAGAAACTTGTGCGAAATGTAAGCGCCCTTACATTGTTCCATATACCAACGATACTCATTGCCCTCGGTGTAGATTGTCGTCAACGGCATCTGCAATAGTACGGTATTCCCAGGAGGAGTTAGATTAGTTATTACTTTATGTGAGTGGTTTTAAGCAGAGATCAAAAATCTAAAGACGGTTTCGTCTTTATCTATAAAATTTTTGACTTGCGTACTTTTCCACATGTACTACATGTTGCTGTTTATTTTCAGATAGCTTCCGTTCTCACGCATATCAAGCATATTGTGTTAAATATAACTACCAAGCGTAGTTGTTCTTTGTTTACTCTATCCTTCTTGCCTTAATTTTATGTAAGCATTACTAACATAATTTCTCATTCTTTAATTCAATACTGACTATGATAAGACGATGTTTTGTGGTGAGACTGCCCAACCATTACTTCTCGCTAGTAATCAATTATATAAAATCCCCTACGTGGTAATAAGCAAGTTGGGGGGGGCATTCTTAATCTGTGATTTATTGTCTGAATGATATTGCGGATTCACAGTTCTGTACTCTTAAATATTTTTATCCACTTCTCTCTTAGAGATAAAGTTTTACCGGGACACGGTATTAACTGCCGTTTAGTGAGGGGGTGATGCTGCCAACTTACTGATTTAGTGTATGATGGTGTTTTTGAGGTGCCCCTGTGGCGGTAATGACTCCAACTTATTGATAGTGTTTTATGTTCAGATAATGCCCGATGACTTTGTCATGCAGCTCCACCGATTTTGAGAACGACAGCGACTTCCGTCCCAGCCGTGCCAGGTGCTGCCTCA
>NZ_JAENDM010000115.1:0-4353 GCF_019375075.1 Escherichia sp. XD33 | reverse complement strand
CAATTTCACTGAGTCTCGGGTGCAGACAGCCTGGCCATCATTACGCCATTCGTGCGGGTCGGAACTTACCCGACAAGGAATTTCGCTACCTTAGGACCGTTATAGTTACGGCCGCCGTTTACTGGGGCTTCGATTCGTAGCTTCGCAGAAGCTAACCACTCCTCTTAACCTTCCAGCACCGGGCAGGCGTCAGCCCCTATACATCACCTTACGGTTTAGCAGAGACCTGTGTTTTTGATAAACAGTCGCTTGGGCCTATTCACTGCGGCTCTTCTGGGCGTTAACCCTAAAGAGCACCCCTTCTCCCGAAGTTACGGGGTCATTTTGCCGAGTTCCTTAACGAGAGTTCGCTCGCTCACCTTAGAATTCTCATCTTGACTACCTGTGTCGGTTTGCGGTACGGGCACCTATTTTCTATCTAGAGGCTTTTCTCGGCAGTGTGAAATCAACGACTCGAAGACACAATGTCTTCTCCCCATCACAGCTCAGCCTTAACGAGTACCGGATTTGCCTAATACTCAGCCTTACTGCTTAGACGTGCAATCCAATCGCACGCTTCGCCTATCCTACTGCGTCCCCCCATCGATTAAAACGATTATAGGTGGTACAGGAATATCAACCTGTTATCCATCGCCTACGCCTGTCGGCCTCAGCTTAGGACCCGACTAACCCAGAGCGGACGAGCCTTCCTCTGGAAACCTTAGTCAATCGGTGGACGGGATTCTCACCCGTCTTTCGCTACTCACACCGGCATTCTCACTTCTAAGCGCTCCACATGTCCTTACGATCATGCTTCAACGCCCTTAGAACGCTCTCCTACCATTGTCCAAAGGACAATCCACAGCTTCGGTAATATGTTTAGCCCCGGTACATTTTCGGCGCAGTGTCACTCGACTAGTGAGCTATTACGCACTCTTTAAATGATGGCTGCTTCTAAGCCAACATCCTAGTTGTCTGGGCAACGCCACATCCTTTTCCACTTAACATATATTTTGGGACCTTAGCTGGTGGTCTGGGCTGTTTCCCTTTCGAACACGGACCTTATCACCCATGTTCTGACTCCCAAGTTAAATTAATTGGCATTCGGAGTTTGTCTGAATTCGGTAACCCGAGAGGGGCCCCTCGTCCAAACAGTGCTCTACCTCCAATAATCATCACTTGAGGCTAGCCCTAAAGCTATTTCGGAGAGAACCAGCTATCTCCAGGTTCGATTGGAATTTCTCCGCTACCCTCAGTTCATCCGCTCACTTTTCAACGTAAGTCGGTTCGGTCCTCCATTCAGTGTTACCTGAACTTCAACCTGACCAAGGGTAGATCACCTGGTTTCGGGTCTACGACCAAATACTAAACGCCCTATTCAGACTCGCTTTCGCTACGGCTCCACATTTACTGCTTAACCTTGCATCAAATCGTAACTCGCCGGTTCATTCTACAAAAGGCACGCCATCACCCATTAACGGGCTCTGACTACTTGTAAGCACACGGTTTCAGGTTCTATTTCACTCCCCTTCCGGGGTGCTTTTCACCTTTCCCTCACGGTACTGGTTCACTATCGGTCACTAGAGAGTATTTAGCCTTAGGAGATGGTCCTCCCAGATTCCGACGGAATTTCACGTGCTCCGTCGTACTCAGGATCCACTCAAGAGAGACAACATTTTCGACTACAGGATTATTACCTTCTTTGATTCATCTTTCCAGATGATTCGTCTAATGTCGTCCTTTGTAACTCCGTATAGAGTGTCCTACAACCCCAACAAGCAAGCTTGTTGGTTTGGGCTCTTCCCGTTTCGCTCGCCGCTACTAAGGGAATCGAATTTTCTTTCTCTTCCTCCGGGTACTAAGATGTTTCAGTTCTCCGGGTGTGCCTTCTGATATGCTATGTATTCACATATCGATAACATGACATAACTCATGCTGGGTTTCCCCATTCGGAAATCTCTGGATCAAAGCTTACTTACAGCTCCCCAAAGCATATCGTCGTTAGTAACGTCCTTCATCGGCTTCTAGTGCCAAGGCATCCACCGTGCGCCCTTAATAACTTAATCTATGTTTCCACCATTTTTATAAGTCAAACGTTAACATGAAGTTACGTTCTTTTATAAAAAGATTTAAACGCGTTATTAATCTTGTGAGTGTTCTTTCGAACACTAGCGATTATTTCTTATGAATTCAAGCTTATTTAAAACTCTTTATTCACTCGGTTTTGCTTGGTAAAATCTATATTTTACTTACTTATCTAGTTTTCAATGTACAATTTCTTTTTAGTCAAGCGCTCGCATACTGCTTTATTTTCATAAGCAATATCACTTTAACCAAAAAATATTTGAATGTTAAATAAACATTCAAAACTGAATACAATATGTCACGTTATTCCGCATCTTCTGAAGAAGATGTTCCGAATATATCCTTAGAAAGGAGGTGATCCAGCCGCACCTTCCGATACGGCTACCTTGTTACGACTTCACCCCAATCATTTGTCCCACCTTCGACGGCTAGCTCCTAAAAGGTTACTCCACCGGCTTCGGGTGTTACAAACTCTCGTGGTGTGACGGGCGGTGTGTACAAGACCCGGGAACGTATTCACCGTAGCATGCTGATCTACGATTACTAGCGATTCCAGCTTCATGTAGTCGAGTTGCAGACTACAATCCGAACTGAGAACAACTTTATGGGATTTGCTTGACCTCGCGGTTTCGCTGCCCTTTGTATTGTCCATTGTAGCACGTGTGTAGCCCAAATCATAAGGGGCATGATGATTTGACGTCATCCCCACCTTCCTCCGGTTTGTCACCGGCAGTCAACTTAGAGTGCCCAACTTAATGATGGCAACTAAGCTTAAGGGTTGCGCTCGTTGCGGGACTTAACCCAACATCTCACGACACGAGCTGACGACAACCATGCACCACCTGTCACTTTGTCCCCCGAAGGGGAAGGCTCTATCTCTAGAGTTGTCAAAGGATGTCAAGATTTGGTAAGGTTCTTCGCGTTGCTTCGAATTAAACCACATGCTCCACCGCTTGTGCGGGTCCCCGTCAATTCCTTTGAGTTTCAACCTTGCGGTCGTACTCCCCAGGCGGAGTGCTTAATGCGTTAGCTGCAGCACTAAGGGGCGGAAACCCCCTAACACTTAGCACTCATCGTTTACGGCGTGGACTACCAGGGTATCTAATCCTGTTTGATCCCCACGCTTTCGCACATCAGCGTCAGTTACAGACCAGAAAGTCGCCTTCGCCACTGGTGTTCCTCCATATCTCTGCGCATTTCACCGCTACACATGGAATTCCACTTTCCTCTTCTGCACTCAAGTTTTCCAGTTTCCAATGACCCTCCACGGTTGAGCCGTGGGCTTTCACATCAGACTTAAAAAACCGCCTACGCGCGCTTTACGCCCAATAATTCCGGATAACGCTTGCCACCTACGTATTACCGCGGCTGCTGGCACGTAGTTAGCCGTGGCTTTCTGATTAGGTACCGTCAAGATGTGCACAGTTACTTACACATATGTTCTTCCCTAATAACAGAGTTTTACGATCCGAAGACCTTCATCACTCACGCGGCGTTGCTCCGTCAGGCTTTCGCCCATTGCGGAAGATTCCCTACTGCTGCCTCCCGTAGGAGTCTGGACCGTGTCTCAGTTCCAGTGTGGCCGATCACCCTCTCAGGTCGGCTATGCATCGTTGCCTTGGTAAGCCGTTACCTTACCAACTAGCTAATGCAGCGCGGATCCATCTATAAGTGACAGCAAGACCGTCTTTCACTTTTGAACCATGCGGTTCAAAATATTATCCGGTATTAGCTCCGGTTTCCCGAAGTTATCCCAGTCTTATAGGTAGGTTATCCACGTGTTACTCACCCGTCCGCCGCTAACATCAGAGAAGCAAGCTTCTCGTCCGTTCGCTCGACTTGCATGTATTAGGCACGCCGCCAGCGTTCATCCTGAGCCAGGATCAAACTCTCCATAAAAATTATGATGTTTGATTAGCTCATAAATACTAAATAATGTTTGTAACTTATAGTTACGTTTTTTGGAATTAACGTTGACATATTGTCATTCAGTTTTCAATGTTCATTAAAATTATCTATGGAGCGGGTGATGGGAATCGAACCCACAACATCAGCTTGGAAGGCTGAGGTTTTGCCATTAAACTACACCCGCTAATGTAAACGATTATGGGGCGGCTGAAGGGGATCGAACCCTCGAATGTCGGAACCACAATCCGATGTGTTAACCACTTCACCACAACCGCCATGAATTAATAATGGTTCAGGACAGAGTCGAACTGCCGACACATGGAGCTTCAATCCATTGCTCTACCAACTGAGCTACTGAACCGTAATGGTAATAATAATGGC
>NZ_JAENDM010000114.1:0-4387 GCF_019375075.1 Escherichia sp. XD33 | reverse complement strand
TTGTCGGTGAACGCTCTCCTGAGTAGGACAAATCCGCCGGGAGCGGATTTGAACGTTGCGAAGCAACGGCCCGGAGGGTGGCGGGCAGGACGCCCGCCATAAACTGCCAGGCATCAAATTAAGCAGAAGGCCATCCTGACGGATGGCCTTTTTGCGTTTCTACAAACTCTTCCTGTCGTCATATCTACAAGCCATCCCCCCACAGATACGGTAAACTAGCCTCGTTTTTGCATCAGGAAAGCAGCTATGAACCACTCCTTAAAACCCTGGAACACATTTGGCATTGATCATAATGCTCAGCACATTGTATGTGCCGAAGACGAACAACAACTACTCAATGCCTGGCAGCATGCAACCGCAGAAGGGCAACCCGTTCTTATTCTGGGTGAAGGAAGTAATGTACTTTTTCTGGAAGACTATCGCGGCACGGTGATCATCAACCGGATCAAAGGTATCGAAATTCATGATGAACCTGATGCGTGGTATTTACATGTAGGAGCCGGAGAAAACTGGCATCGCCTGGTAAAATACACTTTGCAGGAAGGTATGCCTGGTCTGGAAAATCTGGCATTAATTCCTGGTTGTGTCGGCTCATCACCTATCCAGAATATTGGTGCTTATGGCGTAGAATTACAGCGAGTTTGCGCTTATGTTGATTGTGTTGAACTGGCGACAGGCAAGCAAGTGCGCTTAACTGCCAAAGAGTGCCGTTTTGGCTATCGCGACAGTATTTTTAAACATGAATACCAGGACCGCTTCGCCATTGTAGCCGTAGGTCTGCGTCTGCCAAAAGAGTGGCAATCTGTACTAACGTATGGTGACTTAACTCGTCTGGATCCTACAACAGTAACGCCACAGCAAGTATTTGATGCGGTGTGTCATATGCGCACCACCAAACTCCCTGATCCAAAAGTGAATGGCAATGCCGGTAGTTTCTTCAAAAACCCTGTTGTATCTGCCGAAACGGCTAAAGCATTACTGTCACAATTTCCAACAGCACCAAATTACCCCCAGGCGGATGGTTCAGTAAAACTGGCAGCAGGTTGGCTTATCGATCAGTGCCAGCTAAAAGGGATGCAAATGGGTGGGGCTGCGGTGCACCGTCAACAGGCGTTAGTTCTCATTAATGAAGACAATGCAAAAAGCGAAGATGTGGTGCAACTGGCACACCATGTAAGACAAAAAGTGGGTGAAAAATTTAATGTCTGGCTTGAGCCTGAAGTCCGCTTTATTGGTGCATCAGGTGAAGTGAGCGCAGTGGAGACAATTTCATGAAGGATAACACCGTGCCACTGAAATTAATCGCGCTGTTAGCGAATGGCGAATTTCACTCAGGTGAGCAGTTGGGTGAAACGTTAGGAATGAGCCGGGCGGCTATTAATAAACACATTCAGACACTGCGTGACTGGGGCGTTGATGTCTTTACCGTTCCGGGTAAAGGATACAGCCTGCCTGAGCCTATCCAGTTACTTAATGCTGAACAGATATTGGGTCAGCTGGATGGCGGTAGTGTAACTGTGCTGCCAGTGATTGACTCCACGAATCAGTACCTTCTTGATCGTATCGGAGAGCTTAAATCGGGCGATGCCTGCGTTGCAGAATACCAGCAGGCTGGCCGTGGTCGCCGGGGTCGGAAATGGTTTTCGCCTTTTGGCGCAAACTTATATTTGTCGATGTTCTGGCGTCTGGAACAAGGCCCGGCGGCGGCGATTGGTTTAAGTCTGGTTATCGGTATCGTGATGGCGGAAGTATTACGCAAGCTGGGTGCAGATAAAGTTCGTGTTAAATGGCCTAATGACCTCTATCTGCAGGATCGCAAGCTGGCAGGCATTCTTGTGGAGCTGACTGGCAAAACCGGCGATGCGGCGCAAATAGTCATTGGAGCCGGGATCAACATGGCAATGCGTCGTGTTGAAGAGAGTGTTGTTAATCAGGGGTGGATCACGCTGCAGGAAGCGGGGATCAATCTCGATCGTAATACGTTGGCGGCCATGCTAATACGTGAATTACGCGCGGCGCTGGAACTCTTCGAACAAGAAGGATTGGCACCTTATCTTTCGCGCTGGGAAAAGCTGGATAATTTTATTAATCGCCCAGTGAAACTTATCATTGGTGATAAAAAAATATTTGGCATTTCACGCGGAATAGACAAACAGGGCGCTTTATTGCTTGAGCAGGATGGAATAATAAAACCCTGGATGGGCGGTGAAATATCCCTGCGTAGTGCAGAAAAATAAGAAAGGGGAGCATTAGCTCCCCTGCAAATTATTTGCGTAGTCTGACCTCTTCTACCGCATGATTAGCACTTTTCGTCAGGATTAAACTGGCGCGCTCACGAGTAGGTAGAATATTTTGCTTTAAGTTCAGCCAGTTGATCTCTTTCCACAACGTCATGGCAGTCTTAATAGCTTCTTCTTTAGTTAATTTCGCGTAGTTATGAAAATAGGAATCCGGGTCTGTAAAAGCCCCTTCGCGGAATTTCAGAAAACGGTTGATATACCATGTCTGAAGTAAGTCTTCCGGAGCATCAACATATATCGAAAAATCGACAAAATCAGAAACAAATACATGATGTGGATCGTGTGGATAATCCATCCCGCTCTGTAAGACATTTAACCCTTCAAGAATTAAAATATCAGGCTGAACAACAGTTTTATCTCCATCCGGGATCACATCATAAATAAGATGCGAGTAAACAGGGGCTGTAACGTTTGGCACGCCGGACTTGAGATCGGAAACAAACTTCACCAGGCGATGCATATCATACGATTCCGGGAAGCCTTTCTTCTTCATCAGACCACGTTCTTTCAGAACCTGATTAGGGTGAAGGAAGCCATCTGTAGTGATCAGTTCAACACGACGATGTTCCGGCCAACGGCTTAATAGCGCCTGCAATACACGGGCGGTTGTACTTTTCCCCACCGCGACACTACCAGCAATACTGATAATGTAAGGAATGCGTTGCCCGTTGGTACCAAGAAACTGTTCCAGAACTGCCTGACGGCGCAGATTCGAGCTTATATAGAAGTTCAGCAAACGTGACAAAGGTAAATAGATCTCGGCAACTTCTTCTAACGAGAGATCTTCATTAATACCTTTGAGACGGGCGATCTCATCTTCCGATAACGTCATAGGTACGGAATCACGCAGAGCTGCCCACTGGTTGCGGTCAAACTGTAGGTAAGGCGTCATTAACGTTTGCTCTTTTATACTCATAAGCATGTTTCTGGCGGTCATAGCTCTATCGGCAAAGCGATATTTGCCATGGCGCGTCACAGTTCTGTTGAATGGGTTAATGGGCAGGAGGGTAACACCAGATGGGGAGGAATAATAAGAAAAAATCTCTCCCAGGAAGCTATCGTTGAAAAGCAATGTGACAGATATTCCATCTGATAAAAAGAATTATGGTTTAGCAGGAGCGCATTGTTGAGCACAATGATGTTGAAAAAGTGTGCTAATCTGCCCTCCATTCGGCTGTTTCTTCATCGTGTCGCATAAAATGTGACCAATAAAACAAATTATGCAATTTTTTAGTTGCATGAACTCGCATGTCTCCATAGAATGCGCGCTACTTGATGCCGACTTAGCTCAGTAGGTAGAGCAACTGACTTGTAATCAGTAGGTCACCAGTTCGATTCCGGTAGTCGGCACCATCAAGTCCGGTGGGGTTCCCGAGCGGCCAAAGGGAGCAGACTGTAAATCTGCCGTCACAGACTTCGAAGGTTCGAATCCTTCCCCCACCACCAATTTCGGCCACGCGATGGCGTAGCCCGAGACGATAAGTTCGCTTACCGGCTCGAATAAAGAGAGCTTCTCTCGATATTCAGTGCAGAATGAAAATCAGGTAGCCGAGTTCCAGGATGCGGGCATCGTATAATGGCTATTACCTCAGCCTTCCAAGCTGATGATGCGGGTTCGATTCCCGCTGCCCGCTCCAAGATGTGCTGATATAGCTCAGTTGGTAGAGCGCACCCTTGGTAAGGGTGAGGTCGGCAGTTCGAATCTGCCTATCAGCACCACTTCTTTTCTCCTCCCTGTTTTTTCCTTCTGTTTATTGCATTCAACAAGTCGGGCATGTTGCCTGGTTGATGTGGTGATATCACCGATTTATCCGTGTCTTAGAGGGACAATCGATGTCTAAAGAAAAGTTTGAACGTACAAAACCGCACGTTAACGTCGGTACTATCGGCCACGTTGACCATGGTAAAACAACGCTGACCGCTGCAATCACTACCGTACTGGCTAAAACCTACGGCGGTGCTGCTCGCGCATTCGACCAGATCGATAACGCGCCGGAAGAAAAAGCTCGTGGTATCACCATCAACACTTCTCACGTTGAATACGACACCCCGACCCGTCACTACGCACACGTAGACTGCCCGGGGCA
>NZ_JAENDM010000113.1:0-4458 GCF_019375075.1 Escherichia sp. XD33 | reverse complement strand
AGTGAACGCATGGCGTTCAAGCTGCACCGTCAGGGCATGATTATGGAAACCATCGGGAAAAATAACGCCGTCTGTAATGAATATCCGTCCCCAATCCTGCCCAAAGAACGCTGGCGTTATCAGATGGTGAATATGTATCCGGACAGCGGACAGTGCCACCCGTTCGGGCGCAGTGTGATGCGCTGGGAGACGGGAAAAAATCCGCCCAACACAAAGAAAAACTTCGGCTACCTGATGTGGCGTAAACGTAACTGTGTATTTCTGTAACTTAAACAAAAAGAGGAATATTTTAAATGGAAAAGAAATTAAGCAGTAAATACATTCATATGTATATGAGTATATCCCGAGTGTTCATTCGTTTGACAGGAAATGTATTAAAACTGTTTCCTTTTGCTATGGTGATATGCCCTGTGGTGTGGTTTTATCTTTGCCCTGAACATATTATCTCAGACATTGTTAACGACTGGCAGGATGCAGATACACTGGAAAAAATACTGCTTGTCAAACTGTATCTGAAGACGGTTCTTATTCTGACAGTGGTAAGCGTTGTTGTCTTGTATCTTTCGTCAGATAAGTTTATGCCTGTTAAACGCAGGAAATGAGTCTGGTGGTTCTCATAAATATAACTGTGTGTGCATGTGTACAATATAAGTAAAGGTGCGTTATGGGATTTTTCTCGTTTTTACGAAAGATAAGTAATAAAGAAAAAGGGGTGGTTATCTATGAGAAGCAGTGGTTCTCACTGCTGGAAAAGGTGAGTGCTTTTGATGAGGTCAGACAATGGGCTGAAAGTAATGGTGGAGCATATTATCCTCTGCTGGAGTGTCGTCGGCTTACAGACAGTGAAAATGTCAGGAAATCAGAGGATATACTGAACCGACTGGAGTTTATTGACAGAAGATTTCGGGAATTCATCAGCATTATGTCTGAACATATTAATAATGATAAAACTAAATCCATGTGGGAGAGGGAATTGTCTGAATATCCACCGGAAAAAATATACCAGGTCCGGAGAGAGGGAGAACATCTGTCATTAAAAAATTATGGTGATGATATTACTCTGAACAGAGATACCGCCGTGGCTACGGTGCAGATTACTGTCAGCAGAAAATGCATTACTCAGGAAGAAATGGATGAATTATATGCATTGTCTGAGAGACTGAAAGAAAAGTGCGCCGGTAATTAAATTATATCACTGTGCCGGGAGATGATATGAGCCGGAAAATATTTGAACTTTTTGCCCTGACAGCAGGACTGTTTATTTCTGCCCACGCTTCGGAAAATGTGAATACACCCGAAAACCGCCAGTTCCTGAAGCAGCAGGAAACACTGAGTCAGCAGTTACGTGAAAAACCGGACACACAGCTGCAGGCATGGGCAGAACAGCAGGTCAGGGCGAATCCCCTTCAGCATTCCGATAACCAGTTTCTCGATGAACTGGTCCGTAAACAGCAGGCTGCTCAGAAGGATAAACCACAGCAGGGTGCCGTGTATTTTGTGTCGTTTTCCATACCCGAAGAGGGGCTGAAACGGATGCTGGGAGAAACCCGGCACTACGGTATTCCGGCCACACTGCGGGGTATGGTGAACAACGACCTGAAAGCCACGGCTGAAGCAGTGCTGTCTCTGGTGAAAGACGGTGCGACCGATGGTGTTCAGATTGACCCGACGCTGTTTTCACAGTACGGCATTCGCAGCGTGCCGGCTCTGGTGGTGTTCTGCAGCCAGGGGCACGACATCATCCGGGGAAATCTGCGCGTCAGACAGGCGCTGGAGAAAGTGGCCGCCACAGGAGACTGCCGGCAGGTGGCTCAGGGACTGCTGGACGGCACCGGGGATAAGTCGCAATGAGTTTACCTGCAGGCTATTACCGGATTGACCCGGACATCCGTGCACTGGTGGCCGCGATGAACGTTCACGGATTTCGTACATATGCGTCCTGTCAGGGGCATGGTTTCCCTGTTACAAAGCTGCCGCCTTATATCGCCTTTGCCTGTCCGGTAAAAATGGCTGCCCTTCTGGAGCAGCGACTGCGGCAGGATGCTGAATCAGCAATACCACGTCTGACATGGGGATGGTCGGTGAAGGGGACTTTTAACAGTGATTTTCAGCTTTGCTTCCGGCTTCAGCCTGAAGGCCCTCATCACTGGTATCACCGGTACTGTCGCCGCTCACTGCGTGCAGACTTCAGGACGCTGGTCCGATTAGTGAATCCGTAAATCTGTTCCCGTTAAGGAGGCATTGATGGCGCTGACAAAGAAACAGCGGGAAAAACTGCGTATGAAATTCGGTGGCCGTTGTGCGTACTGCGGCTGTGAACTGCCGGAGAAAGGATGGCATGCCGACCATGTTCAGGCGGTGCTCCGCAAGTCAGAGCAGTGCATGAAGGCTGCAGAAAAGCGCATTTTCAGGCTGAAATCCACCGGTGATGTTTTCAGACCGGAGGCCGACTGTCCGGAAAACCTCGTCCCGGCCTGTGCGCCGTGCAACCTGCTGAAAACAACATATTCGCTGGAGATGTTCAGAACGCAGGTGTCCCTGCAGGTTGAACGGGGGCGAAGAAGCAGCGTGAATTTCAGGACCGCAGAACGGTTCGGGCTGATTCAGGTGGTGAACAAACCAGTCGTGTTCTGGTTTGAGCAATATCAGAGGGAGAGTGAGGTATGAAACGTCTTCTGCCATTGCTGCTGGGGCTGGCAGTCAGTGTGGCACAGGCTGACAGCAACAGTGATTACCGGGCGGGTTCTGATTTTGCCCGTCAGATTCAGGGGCAGGGTACAGGCAGTATTCAGGGCTTTAAGCCACAGGAGAGTATCCCCGGCTATAACGCTAATCCGGACGAGACAAAATATTACGGTGGTGTGACTGCTGGCGGGGATGGCGGCCTGAAAAATGACGGCACCACGGAATGGGCGACCGGTGAAACCGGAAAAACTATCACAGAGTCATTCATGAACAAGCCGAAAGACATTCTGTCACCGGATGCACCGTTCATTCAGACCGGCAGGGATGTGGTGAACAGGGCTGACAGCATTGTAGGAAACACAGGCCAGCAGTGTAGTGCACAGCAGATAAACCGCAGTGAATTTACAAACTATACCTGTGAACGGGACACGATGGTGGAGGAGTTCTGCACACGGACTGCCAGGATCACCGGAGACTGGAAATACACGGATGAATATCGTGAGGTGACGATACCGCACTCACAGTTCCGGTTCAGTATGAACGGGCTGAAACTGGTGTTCAGTGTCACGGCTCCGGTAACCGGTACAGTGGAAAGTGCATCATTGTCTGTATACGCCGCTTTTTTCTTCCTGAATTCTCGTTATACCTTCATGAATTCAACGTTCAATGTTGGCCTGGTAAACGGGCAGTCGGGTACTTTCCCCTTGTCCGGGGCGACAGGTTTGCAGGTGACACAGGGGCAGGTACTGACCGGCAGTGGCTGTACTGCTAACGGTAACTGTCTTTCTGGCGGGAACGGTGACCGACAGGTTTATGAGAAACTAGCCAGCGGCGCGTCCACCTTTACGCTGAAACTCAGGATGAAGGTCCGTGATAAAGAATGGGTTCCACGGGTGGAGTGGGTGGAGAGTTGTCCGTTTAATAAAGCGGATGGCGTGCTGAAAGGTACTGAGTGTTCAGAGCCGGGTGGTACGAAAACCGGAGTGATGGAAGGTAAACCCTGGAGCATCACACAGGCATGCTGGGCATACCGGGATAAATATGTCACTCAGTCCGCAGATAACGGCACCTGTCAGAAATATGTCGATAATCCGGCCTGTACGCTGGCCTCACGTCAGTGCGCGTTTTATTCCGATGAGGGAACCTGTCTGCATGAGTATGCCACGTATTCCTGCGAGTCAAAAACATCAGGAAAAGTGATGGTCTGTGGTGGTGATGTCTTCTGCCTTGACGGTGAATGCGATAAGGCACAGAGCGGAAAAAGCAGTGATTTTGGTGAGGCAGTATCACAGCTGGCTGCGCTTGCCGCCGCAGGTAAGGATGTTGCCGCCCTGAATGGTGTGGATGTCAGGGCTTTCACGGGCGAGGCGAAATTCTGCCGTAAGGCCGCAGCCGGCTTCAGTAACTGCTGTAAGGATGGTGGCTGGGGTCAGGATGTGGGGCTGGCGAAGTGCAACAGTGAAGAAAAGGCACTGGGAAAGGCAAAGGACAACAAACTGACGGTGAGTGTGGGCGAGTTCTGTTCGAAAAAGGTGCTGGGCGTCTGCCTGCAGAAAAAGCGCAGCTACTGCCAGTTTGATTCGAAGCTGGCGCAGATAGTCCAGCAGCAGGGGCGTAACGGGCAGTTGCGTATCGGGTTTGGCAGCGCCAAAAGTCCTGACTGTCGGGGGATTACGGTTGATGAGCTGCAGAAAATTCAGTTCGACAGACTGGATTTCACTAACTTCTACGAAGACCTGATGAATAACCAGAAAATCCCGGACAGTGGCGTTC
>NZ_JAENDM010000112.1:0-4568 GCF_019375075.1 Escherichia sp. XD33 | reverse complement strand
TGGCGATAGCCCACATATGCGGCCTTCGATGTGTAGTTTTTGGTGAAGACCAGGTGACCAACAACGCTGAATCCCGCATTTTTCCAGGCGGCCATAAAGCGATCGACGCGGTTCCAGCCATAGAAGCTCACCATTAACGCGTCTTTTTTGAGTACGCGGTACATTTCATTACAGGCTGGTTGCAGCCATTCATCGGTTTTATCGCCGGCGATGGTGCGCCCGGAACGGTCACGGAAACCGACGAGATACGGCGGGTCGGTGAGGATGAAATCGACAGCATTGCCCGGAAACGTGGCCATAACACGCACGCAGTCACCCAGGATAAAACGGGACATAACAGCACTCCTTCTCTTACAGAGGGCACCGGGAGGGCACCCCTGTGGTGCCCGTTCCCCGCTGCCTGTGGGCTGTTCACCGCGTCCGGTAACGGGTCAGGCCGACCGTGGAATACCGCAGCCGTCGTCTTTTTGACGGCGAGGATATGCCGCGAAAGCGGCTTGAAGGGCGTTCATCAGAAAAGGGCGACGGGCTGGCGTACACTGTCACCAACGCCAGCCGGGAGCGGTAAAAGCGCCCGTCCCGTGCCCGGCCGGACGCGGGACACTGACCACAGGCAGCGTTCCTGCCGCGCCGCGTCAGCCGGCGCAGTAAAAAGAGGAGCCCGGCGACATCTTTTGTTACCCGCCAAACAAAACCCAAAAACAACCCATACCCAACCCAATAAAACACCAAAACAAGACAAATAATCATTGATTGATGGTTGAAATGGGGTAAACTTGACAAACAAACCCACTTAAAACCCAAAACATACCCAAACACACACCAAAAAAACACCATAAGGAGTTTTATAAATGTTGGTATTCATTGATGACGGTTCAACAAACATCAAACTACAGTGGCAGGAAAGCGACGGAACAATTAAACAGCACATTAGCCCGAACAGCTTCAAACGCGAGTGGGCAGTCTCTTTTGGTGATAAAAAGGTCTTTAACTACACACTGAACGGCGAACAGTATTCATTTGATCCAATCAGCCCGGATGCTGTAGTCACAACCAATATCGCATGGCAATACAGCGACGTTAATGTCGTTGCAGTGCATCACGCCTTACTGACCAGTGGTCTGCCGGTAAGCGAAGTGGATATTGTTTGCACACTTCCTCTGACAGAGTATTACGACAGAAATAACCAACCCAATACGGAAAATATTGAGCGTAAGAAAGCAAACTTCCGGAAAAAAATTACATTAAATGGCGGGGATACATTCACAATAAAAGATGTAAAAGTCATGCCTGAATCTATACCGGCAGGTTATGAAGTTCTACAAGAACTGGATGAGTTAGATTCTTTATTAATTATAGATCTCGGGGGCACCACATTAGATATTTCTCAGGTAATGGGGAAATTATCGGGGATCAGTAAAATATACGGAGACTCATCTCTTGGTGTCTCTCTGGTTACATCTGCAGTAAAAGATGCCCTTTCTCTTGCGAGAACAAAAGGAAGTAGCTATCTTGCTGACGATATAATCATTCACAGAAAAGATAATAACTATCTGAAGCAACGAATTAATGATGAGAACAAAATATCAATAGTCACCGAAGCAATGAATGAAGCACTTCGTAAACTTGAGCAACGTGTATTAAATACGCTCAATGAATTTTCTGGTTATACTCATGTTATGGTTATAGGCGGTGGCGCAGAATTAATATGCGATGCAGTAAAAAAACACACACAGATTCGTGATGAACGTTTTTTCAAAACCAATAACTCTCAATATGATTTAGTTAACGGTATGTATCTCATAGGTAATTAATGATGGACAAGCGCAGAACCATTGCCTTCAAACTAAATCCAGATGTAAATCAAACAGATAAAATTGTTTGTGATACACTGGACAGTATCCCGCAAGGGGAACGAAGCCGCCTTAACCGGGCCGCACTGACGGCAGGTCTGGCCTTATACAGACAAGATCCCCGGACCCCTTTCCTTTTATGTGAGCTGCTGACGAAAGAAACCACATTTTCAGATATCGTGAATATATTGAGATCGCTATTTCCAAAAGAGATGGCCGATTTTAATTCTTCAATAGTCACTCAATCCTCTTCACAACAAGAGCAAAAAAGTGATGAAGAGACCAAAAAAAATGCGATGAAGCTAATAAATTAATTCAATTATTATTGAGTTCCCTTTATCCACTATCAGGCTGGATAAAGGGAACTCAATCAAGTTATTTTCTTACCAGTCATTACATAATCGTTATTATGAAATAATCGTTTGCACTGTCTCTGTTATTCAGGCAATTTCAATAAAGGCACTTGCTCACGCTCTGTCATTTTCTGAAACTCTTCATGCTGCATTTCGATTTTTCTTCTAAAATCATAACTTGCATACCTGTTCTTTTTATGTATATCCAGATCTATTTTTGTGACGAGTTCAAACCACAATGATAGCACTCCCCATGCAGCGTTATGAAACATTTCCGCAACAGATTTAGAGTCTGTATTAACCGCTTCAGTCATGTAGTCGCTAATACGTTCTGCAGTGATTTTCGTTATTTCATCGTAATTCATTTTATCCCCTACAAGACTATTTAATGGAATGAAAAATATTTGGTCTGATAACAATGCTCCTGAATTAACACCTGCAGGCTATGTTAAAGTTGCCCTCACACACAATCTACCTGTTTTCTCGTGTGTGTCACAGGCGCAATACATAAATAGTCTGGCCATTAAGTTCGTAACGGATTTCGTACTCGCCAGCAAAAATCCGTCTGACATCCCTGGTTTCAAACTGAAACAACTGTTCATCCCATACGTGGATGAGTTAACAGAATGACCGGCGCCTGTGTCAGGGACTACACCGTTTTGGCTGCAGCTGGTTTACTGACCAACGCCAGAAAATCATATAACTGCGTCAATGTCAGCGTATCCAGCGCGACTGTATTATTTTTCTCTGCAACCAGAATATTGCATTAGGTTATTACCAGGTGTTCTAATGTACAGGTAAAGACGTTCTTTATAATCTGAAATCTCTACTTTTAATCCCTCAGACTTTGCCTGCTGAAAGCCCTCGTCAAGGTGCGCTTTTATTAGGTTAATGTCTGGATGTCTTGTATCGGGGGCAATTCTGTATTGGTGTAACGATGGGGTGGATGTTCCCTGCAATAAGACCTCCAGATAGAGATTGGCACAACCATTCCCATTATTTCTAATAGTTTATTGGTAATCACAAACTGTATATTTAGCCATTATATTGAATCCTGTGAAGTAAACGGCGACGGCTCAAAATTTTATCAAACCTAAGATAATTCTACCATCAAAGTTAATAATTTGAATTTATATGACGGCTCTATGGGGGGGTAAAAATCCCCGTGCAGAGAGGCGATTTTCAGAGTTGAAAACGTCGTCGTTAAGAACACCAAAGTCAGTACCACCAACCCGGAAAGTAGCTTCATGCACCGGGACAACAGCAGTTTTGGTGTCCGAAATCGTACAATTCTGTACATCTACGCAAGGAAATGTACGGAAGTAAGCCAAATGGTTATCGGACGGTCGGAACATTTCGTACAGCCTTTACGTTCAGTGAGTTAGCTGGCCTAGATGTAACCACTCGTTCAACTCAATTCTCTTAGCGTGGGAAAATTTCCGTTTTCCAAGCGGCCCCCTCAAGCGGACCCCTTATAGTACAATAATTTTCGATATCCAAACTGCCCCCAATTACATCTCCAGTCTCTGGCAGCAGAGATCATATATTTCCATTGCCGCCGTAGCCACGATATTCTGGCTATTCACAAAAACAATTTAGCCCCAAAGCGCAGTAAAAAAGTACACTATGAAGGTGTATGATACCTTCATAGTGCTTAAGTAATTATGAGTAATATAATCTGTGTAAACTACTAATTGCTTCACCGTCAGTGATTAAATGCGTAGCTGTTCCTTGTCTTATATAATACCTATTTTCAAAATGACAGACTTCTCCGACACTTTTTATTTCGATTTTTAAAACATGCAGTCCTTCATATGAACATAATGAAATATCTTTTAGTATTTGTTGTTTCAAAGCCTCATTAAAATTAAATGATTCTATTTTTTGTTTTATGAACAGAAAGTAATTATCTATGTTTTTTGATTGAATTACAGCTTCATGATCAATTCCATTGATATAATAGCCATTGCACTCAATAGGGGTAACACCATATAAAGTCTTAACTCTGTCTGCCGTAGCTTTGGTATCGGAAACACCAACTAAAATATAACCATTAGATTCTCTACCGATGTTATTTATGGCGACAGCCGTTTGGACTATATTAATGAAACATTCTTCGTCTATTTTATTCTCGCCTGAGAGAATAAATAATCCCTGTTTGGTAATGACTCCAACTTATTGATAGTGTTTTATGTTCAGATAATGCCCGATGACTTTGTCATGCAGCTCCACCGATTTTGAGAGGCACTGTTGCAAATAGTCGGTGGTGATAAACTTATCATCCCCTTTTGCTGATGGAGCTGCACATGAACCCATTCAAAGGCCGGCATTTTCAGCGTGACATCATTCTGTGGGCCGTACG
>NZ_JAENDM010000111.1:0-4678 GCF_019375075.1 Escherichia sp. XD33 | reverse complement strand
CGTACGGCCCACAGAATGATGTCACGCTGAAAATGCCGGCCTTTGAATGGGTTCATGTGCAGCTCCATCAGCAAAAGGGGATGATAAGTTTATCACCACCGACTATTTGCAACAGTGCCAAATTTTGTATAATAGGAATTGAAGTTAAATTAGATGCTAAAAATTTGTAATTAAGAAGGAGGGATTCGTCATGTTGGTATTCCAAATGCGTTATCAAATGCGTTATGTAGATAAAACATCTACTGTTTTGAAACAGACTAAAAAAAGTGATTACGCAGATAAATAAATACGTTAGATTAATTCCTACCAGTGACTAATCTTATGACTTTTTAAACAGATAACTAAAATTACAAACAAATCGTTTAACTTCTGTATTTGTTTATAGATGTAATCACTTCAGGAGTAAATTACATGAACAAAAATATAAAATATTCTCAAAACTTTTTAACGAGTGAAAAAGTACTCAACCAAATAATAAAACAATTGAATTTAAAAGAAACCGATACCGTTTACGAAATTGGAACAGGTAAAGGGCATTTAACGACGAAACTGGCTAAAATAAGTAAACAGGTAACGTCTATTGAATTAGACAGTCATCTATTCAACTTATCGTCAGAAAAATTAAAACTGAATACTCGTGTCACTTTAATTCACCAAGATATTCTACAGTTTCAATTCCCTAACAAACAGAGGTATAAAATTGTTGGGAATATTCCTTACCATTTAAGCACACAAATTATTAAAAAAGTGGTTTTTGAAAGCCATGCGTCTGACATCTATCTGATTGTTGAAGAAGGATTCTACAAGCGTACCTTGGATATTCACCGAACACTAGGGTTGCTCTTGCACACTCAAGTCTCGATTCAGCAATTGCTTAAGCTGCCAGCGGAATGCTTTCATCCTAAACCAAGAGTAAACAGTGTCTTAATAAAACTTACCCGCCATACCACAGATGTTCCAGATAAATATTGGAAGCTATATACGTACTTTGTTTCAAAATGGGTCAATCGAGAATATCGTCAACTGTTTACTAAAAATCAGTTTCATCAAGCAATGAAACACGCCAAAGTAAACAATTTAAGTACCGTTACTTATGAGCAAGTATTGTCTATTTTTAATAGTTATCTATTATTTAACGGGAGGAAATAATTCTATGAGTCGCTTTTGTAAATTTGGAAAGTTACACGTTACTAAAGGGAATGTAGATAAATTATTAGGTATACTACTGACAGCTTCCAAGGAGCTAAAGAGGTCCCTAGACTAGCAAGAAGTACACAAGAAGCCTTAAAGATTATAGAAAAGCTTTTCCATGAAATGCTTAACATTATTTAATGTTAACATGTGGCTTTGTGGTAACTACCACGAGTGGTAACTTGTAACATGAAAAAAGTTACAAGTTACAAGTGGTTTATTTACGAACATAAAGGCTAGGAAAGCACTTGATAAGTATATCAAGTGCTTTTTTTCCGTTCGATTTTACTATCCAAGATACCGCTTGACGTACCTAATATTTTAGTGTGCTAAGGGCTTTGCTTTTTCTGGTTATAGTTCGTTCAAAAAAGACCGCAAGGGTAAATGCACGATCATAGATCGCCCTTGCAGCTTTTTAATCTCTCCACTTTTTTATAACCAAGCAAACCACCAAGCACACTGAAAAAATAATTAGGAACTAAAGCGAAGTGCGTATCTTGGATAAATCTTCACTCGATTTTAAAAGATTAAGCACCCAGCCAAAGCGCCTAAAAAAATAATTTTTTTAAAGAAAGGAAGTAATTTAAATGACTACAATTTTAAGCGACTACAATAAATCTATCCTAATTGAATTACTAAACACCAATCGCCAAATTATCGTCGTTCATGGCGACGATATTGATGATTATTACACAGATTCTTGCTATGACATTATCTTTATTGATTACTATGATGATGATGATTTCACTTATAACGGACAGGAAATATGGCGTGGCGATAGCATTTATCTTGTAAAAAGTTATCAAGATGAAATTCAAAACCGTATAGAAAAAGGACAAGAGCTGATATTTGTTAATAAAGAAAATGATATATCATTTTCAGAATCTATTTTAACTTATTACCATCTATTTGATTATGCTGGTAAAACGTTTGAAATAGACGGTCAAATCATTGATGAACAAACAAAAGTTTTTGCCGCACCCGAGCGCCGCTGCGCATGTCGCACGTGCTGGAAGGTGCCAGCCAGGAAGACCTGAACCTTTACCGCGCGGAAGTGGAGCGCGACCAGGCCTATGGCAACTGGCGCGATTTCTTCCTGAACAAGAAGGGCAGCGTCACATCCGTGAGCGGTGATGCCAACCTCGACCAGATCGCGGACGTGTCGTACCTGCTGGATACCTTCTTTGCCAAGGTCACCCGCACCGCGTTGCAGAACGCCGCCTCCATCGCGGGCCTGATGATCACCACCGAAGCCATGGTGGCCGAGGCCCCGAAGAAGGACGAGCCGGCGATGCCGCCGGGCGGCGGCATGGGTGGCATGGGCGGCATGGATTTCTGATGCGGTTGGCCCGGTCGTCAGGGAACCGGACCGCGCCAGCGCGGTCCGATCCCGGCAACGACCCGACATCAAGGCCCCAAGGACGGGGCCGGAGCCCGGCAGCGATGCCGGGCTTTTTGTTGTGCCCGCGCCGCGGCAATGTCTGACGCGAAGATCAGAACGCACCGATACGAACGTGCGAACACAGGTGCAACCCTGAGCAGCCGTCCCCGCACCGGAGCGCTGCGTGCCGCGCCTCGCCACATCCCGGCGGCAAGCCGCGGGATGCGCGCCACTGCCGTCCGCCCACACCGGTTCGCGGTACGCGCGCCACGCGCCCGAGCGCACGCTGCTGTACGCGTTGGTAGAGGCGCACTACCCGGACTTCATTGCACGGATCGAAGCGGAGGGCCGCTCGCTGCCCGGGTATGTCCGCGAGGCGTTCGATGCCTACCTGCGTTGCGGCGTGCTCGAGCACGGCTTCCTGCGGGTGGTGTGCGAGCACTGCCGTGCAGAGAGGCTGGTGGCCTTCTCCTGCAAGAAGCGCGGGTTCTGCCCGAGTTGCGGCGCGCGACGCATGGCCGAGAGTGCGCGGCACCTGGTCGAGGAGGTGTTCGGCCCGCGGCCTGTGCGGCAATGGGTGCTGAGCTTTCCGTACCCCTTGCGTTTCCTGTTCGCCAGCAAGCCAGAAGCCATTGGCCCGGTGCTGGGCATCGTGCAGCGCGTGATCGCCGGCTGGTTGGCCGATCAAGCCGGCATCGACCGCGCCAGCGCCCAGTGCGGCGCGGTGACGCTGATCCAGCGTTTCGGCAGCGCGCTGAACCTGAACATCCACTTCCACATGCTGTGGCTCGACGGCGTGTACGTGGAAGCCACCGAGCTGCCGCGGCGCGAACTGCGCCTGCACCGCGCCCGTGCGCCCACCACCGCGCAGTTGACCCAGCTGGCAGCTGCCATCGCGCACCGGGTGTGTCGGCACCTGACGCGCAAAGGCTGGCTCGAAGGGGAGGGCGAATCGGCCTTCCTGGCAGACAGCGCTGCAGGCGACGACAGCATGGATGGGCTGCGGATGAGTTCGATCACCTACCGCATCGCCACCGGCCGCGACGCTGGCTGCAAGGTCGTCACGCTGCAAACGCTGCCCGGTGACGCCGGTTCGCTGGAGGGCGAAGCCGGCAAGGTCGGCGGCTTCTCACTGCATGCCGGCGTGGCGGCCGAAGCACACGAAAGCCACAAGCTGGAAAAGCTGTGCCGCTACATCACGCGCCCGGCGATCAGCGAGAAGCGGCTGTCGATAGCGCTCCAGGGCAGGGTGCGTTACCAGCTCAAGACCCCGTGGCGCAATGGCACCACGCATGTGGAATGGGATCCGGTGGATTTCATCGCCAAGCTGGCGGCGCTGGTCCCGCCACCGCGCGCCCACCTGACCCGCTTCCACGGGGTGTTTGCCCCGAACGCCGCCCTGCGCGCACAGCTGACGCCATCGGGGCGCGGCAGGCGGCATGACGCCGCTGTGGAGCCGGCGGACGCAAGCGCGAACGACGCGCCGCGCAGCCCCGAGGAGAAGCGCCGTTCGATGAGCTGGGCGCAACGCCTCAAGCGGGTCTTTTCCATCGACGTCACCGCCTGCGTCCACTGCGGTGGCACCGTGCGGATCGTCGCCAGCATCGAGGAACCTGCCGCCATCCGCGCCATCCTTGGCCACTTCGTGAAGCAGGGCGCGCGGGAAGAAGCGCACTACAGGCCCGCAGCGCGCGCACCGCCAGTGCAAGCCGCGTGACGATCTGCCGGCTGCACAGCCGACGGCGAAACCGGAATCCGAGCCGATGCGGCCACGATCCGCAGGGCGGCGCTCGGCCCGCTGTCGGGAATCAGCGAAGCATGGCTGCTGACAACGCCGCTGCGTGGCCCCGCGATGCCGAAATCCCACTCACAGACGTCCGATCCGTGCCCAAAACGGGGCTTGCGCGACCGCCGCCTACCCAGCAGACTGCCCGAAAAGGGCGTTTGAACTTCCTATACGCTGATAGTGCATTATCTTAAAATTTTGGGCACTGTTGCAAAGTTAGCGATGAGGCAGCCTTTTGTCTTATTCAAAGGCCTTACATTTCAAAAACTCTGCTTACCAGGCGCATTTCGCCCAGGGGATCACCATAATAAAATGCTGAG
>NZ_JAENDM010000110.1:0-4700 GCF_019375075.1 Escherichia sp. XD33 | reverse complement strand
TTGCCTCAATGGCATCAGACGGATTCATACATGTATTCCCGGTGAAAAAAGACAAAACCCCGCGCACCGGAAAGGTGGCGGGGGATTCACGGAGATAATATCTGTCTGAAATTATTTAGAATGCACCTGGTGCACTGCAAAGGAAAGGCAATATTCCGTTCCTCCTCCTTGTCGTGAATACCCCAGGTATCTCACAATGTACACCGACTTACTCCGGGGCTGCCTGAACCACAAGATTGCTGTAGAATTGCCCCCAATGATTCAGGTCCAAACCAGGAAAATGGATTAAAAATGACAAGTATTCAACAACGAGCAGAACTGCACCGCCAGATATGGCAAATTGCCAATGATGTCAGAGGTTCTGTTGACGGATGGGATTTTAAGCAATACGTTCTGGGCGCGCTTTTCTACCGTTTTATCAGCGAAAATTTTTCCAGCTATATTGAAGCCGGTGATGACAGTATCTGTTATGCGAAACTGGATGACAGCGTAATTACTGATGACATTAAAGACGATGCCATCAAAACTAAAGGCTACTTCATCTACCCAAGTCAGCTTTTCTGCAACGTAGCTGCGAAAGCAAATACCAATGACAGACTGAATGCAGATTTAAACAGTATCTTCGTTGCTATCGAAAGTTCTGCTTACGGTTACCCTTCAGAAGCTGACATCAAAGGTTTGTTTGCTGATTTCGATACCACCAGTAACCGCCTGGGTAACACCGTTAAGGATAAAAATGCCCGCCTGGCTGCGGTTCTGAAAGGGGTTGAAGGGTTAAAGCTTGGCGACTTTAACGAACATCAGATTGACCTGTTCGGCGATGCCTATGAGTTCCTGATTTCTAACTATGCGGCGAATGCTGGTAAGTCAGGCGGCGAGTTCTTTACACCGCAGCACGTCTCTAAGCTGATTGCACAACTGGCAATGCACGGCCAGACCCACGTTAACAAAATCTACGACCCGGCAGCAGGTTCCGGTTCGCTGTTGTTGCAGGCTAAAAAACAGTTTGATGACCATATCATCGAAGAAGGTTTTTTTGGTCAGGAAATCAACCATACGACCTATAACCTGGCGCGTATGAACATGTTTTTGCACAACATCAACTACGACAAGTTTGATATCAAGCTGGGCAATACGCTGACTGAGCCGCACTTCAGAGATGAAAAACCGTTTGATGCCATCGTTTCTAACCCGCCGTATTCGGTGAAATGGATTGGCAGCGATGACCCGACGCTGATTAACGATGAACGTTTTGCCCCGGCTGGCGTTCTGGCCCCCAAATCCAAAGCTGACTTTGCGTTTGTATTACATGCGCTGAACTATCTTTCTGCCAAAGGTCGTGCTGCGATTGTCTGCTTCCCGGGCATTTTTTACCGTGGCGGCGCGGAGCAGAAAATCCGTCAGTATCTGGTTGACAATAACTATGTCGAAACCGTGATTTCACTCGCACCGAACCTGTTCTTTGGCACCACCATTGCCGTCAATATTCTGGTGTTGTCTAAACATAAAACGGATACCAACGTTCAGTTTATTGATGCCAGCGAGCTGTTCAAAAAAGAGACTAACAACAACATTCTGACCGATGCCCATATCGAACAGATTATGCAGGTATTTGCCAGCAAGGAAGATGTTGCTCATCTGGCGAAATCTGTCGCGTTTGAGACCGTTGTCGCGAATGACTATAACCTGTCGGTGAGCAGCTATGTGGAAGCGAAAGATACTCGCGAAATTATCGATATCGCTGAGTTGAATGCAGAGCTGAAAACCACGGTCAGCAAAATCGACCAATTGCGCAAAGATATTGATGCGATTGTGGCTGAAATTGAAGGCTACGAGGTGCAGAAATGAGCGAGTTAAGTTATCTGGAAAAATTGCTGGATGGGGTTGAAGTTGAGTGGTTGCCATTGGCTAAAGTTTGTCGTTTAATAAACGGGAGAGCATATAAGCAAGAAGAACTGCTTTCCAAAGGCAAATATCCAGTATTAAGAGTCGGTAATTTTTTTACTAACCAAAATTGGTATTACTCAGATTTAGAATTAGATCAAGACAAGTATTGTGATAACGGTGACCTTTTATATGCTTGGTCCGCATCATTTGGTCCAAGAATTTGGCATGGGGGTAAATCTATTTACCATTATCACATATGGAAAGTGGTTCCAGATTCGAATCTTATTTGTAAACAGTTTCTATATTACTTGTTACAATGGGATACTAAAGCACTTAAAGATGCACATAGCACTGGTTCTACTATGATGCACATCAGCAAAACTACAATTGAAAAAAGGTTAGTCCCCATCCCCTGCCCGGATAATCCGGAGAAATCCCTTGCCATCCAGTCTGAAATTGTTCGGATTCTGGATAAGTTTACTGCACTTACCGCTGAGCTTACCGCTGAGCTTAACATGCGTAAAAAACAGTACAACTACTATCGTGACCAGTTGTTGAGTTTTAAAGAGGGTGAGGTTGAGTGGAAGACTTTGGGGGAAGTGGCTGTTATAGGAACAGGTAACCATGATACGCAAGATGCTATAGAACATGGCAAATATATTTTTTATGCACGTGGACGTGAGCCATTAAAGTTAAATGTATTTGATTTTGATGAAACAGCAATCATTACAGCTGGAGATGGTGCCGGGGTGGGGAAGGTATTTCATTACGCTAAAGGTAAATATGCTTTGCATCAGAGAGCATATCGTATTGTCCCAAATGCATTTATGAATCCGCGATTTGTATATCACTATATAACAGCATATTTTTTTACCTATATTCAAAAAGCATCAGTAAGTTCATCGGTTACCTCACTTCGTCGACCAATGTTTTTAAAATTCCCAATACCTGTACCACCTTCAGAAGAACAAGCTCGCATTGTCGAAATACTCGATAAATTCGACACCCTGACCAACTCCATCACTGAAGGTCTCCCGCGTGAAATCGAGTTGCGCCAGAAACAATACGAATACTACCGTGATTTACTGTTCAGTTTCCCGAAACCTGAAACTGTCAGTAATTAATTGACCATTGCTACCGATCGGGCCACCTTAACACCCGGTCAGTATATAGACTATTTTTTACGCGCCGGAAGTCACTCTTAACGCCCTTCCGGCTCTTGCCAGGCGGCACAAAGGATGCGCTATGACTCATCAAACACACACCATTGCTGAATCCAATAACTTTATCGTCCTTGATAAGTACATCAAAGCTGAGCAAACAAGCGACAGCTACCAGAGCGAATCGGACCTGGAACGTGAACTGATTCAGGACCTGCGGAATCAGGGTTATGAATTTATTTCCGTAAAATCACAGTCGGCAATGCTGTCTAATGTTCGGGAACAGCTTCAGAGCCTCAATGGTGTGATGTTTAATGACAGCGAGTGGCGGCGCTTCACGGAGCAGTATCTGGACAACCCCAGCGATGGTATTCTGGATAAAACCCGTAAAATCCATATCGACTATATCTGCGACTTTATTTTTGACGACGGGCGACTTGAGAACATCTATTTGATAGATAAAAAGAATCTCATGCGCAATAAGGTGCAGATTATCCAGCAGTTTGAACAGACGGGTTCTCATGCTAACCGTTATGACGTCACGATCCTGGTTAATGGTTTACCGCTGGTGCAAATCGAACTAAAAAAACGCGGGGTGGCGATTCGTGAGGCTTTCAACCAGATACATCGTTACAGTAAAGAGAGTTTTAACAGCGAAAATTCCCTGTTTAAGTATCTGCAACTGTTTGTCATTTCTAACGGCACCGATACCCGTTATTTTGCCAACACGACAAAGCGCGATAAAAACAGTTTTGACTTCACCATGAATTGGGCGAAATCAGACAACACGCTGATTAAAGACCTCAAAGACTTTACCGCTACCTTTTTCCAGAAACATACTCTGCTGAATGTTCTGGTGAACTACAGCGTTTTTGACAGTAGTCAGACGCTACTGGTGATGCGACCGTACCAGATTGCCGCCACCGAGCGCATTCTGTGGAAAATTAAGAGTTCCTTTACAGCGAAGAACTGGTCAAAACCGGAAAGCGGTGGGTATATCTGGCACACTACCGGTTCTGGTAAAACCCTCACCAGCTTTAAAGCCGCGCGTCTGGCAACAGAGCTGGACTTTATTGATAAAGTCTTCTTTGTGGTCGACAGGAAAGACCTCGATTACCAGACCATGAAGGAATATCAGCGTTTTTCGCCAGACAGCGTCAACGGCTCGGAAAATACCGCAGGCCTTAAACGAAATCTGGATAAGGACGATAACAAAATTATCGTCACTACTATTCAGAAACTCAATAACCTGATGAAAGCAGAAAGCGACCTGCCTGTATATAATCAGCAAGTGGTGTTTATATTTGATGAATGCCACCGCAGCCAGTTTGGAGAAGCGCAGAAAAACCTGAAGAAGAAATTCAAACGCTATTATCAGTTTGGTTTTACCGGCACCCCTATTTTCCCGGAAAACGCCTTAGGCTCAGAAACAACCGCCAGCGTATTTGGTCGTGAATTGCATTCGTATGTAATTACCGATGCGATTCGTGACGAAAAAGTGCTCAAATTCAAGGTGGACTACAACGATGTGCGACCACAGTTTAAGTCTTTAGAGACAGAAACTGACGAGAAAAAACTAAGTGCGGCTGAAAATCAGCAGGCGTTTCTTCATCCCATGCGTATTCAGGAA
The DNA here is from genome assembly GCF_019375075.1 of Escherichia sp. XD33. NCBI lineage: Bacteria > Pseudomonadati > Pseudomonadota > Gammaproteobacteria > Enterobacterales > Enterobacteriaceae > Escherichia > Escherichia sp. XD33. The sequence goes on along the minus strand of NZ_JAENDM010000110.1, from coordinate 23 downwards.
ATCACGCAATATATTCTGAATAA
>NZ_JAENDM010000109.1:0-4865 GCF_019375075.1 Escherichia sp. XD33 | reverse complement strand
ACTGACCGGAACCGGGGCGGAACTGGTACTGTCCGGCAGTCAGTGGCAGTCGCTGCCGGTACTTCCGGCAGACGGAACGCAGGTGTCTTTCCCGTATGCCGGAGAATGGCTGACCGAAGACGAAATCAGGGCTGTTCTTGATGCGGTGCACGATGCGGTACGAAGCATCTGTTACCAGGTGGCAGAAGATGCGCGGCGTATCCGTGCGGCGCTGACCACCACCGGTCAGACGTTGCTGACCCGCCAGACGCGCCGCTTTCGCCTGGTCGTGAAGGAAAGCGATCACCCCTGCTGGCTCGATGAAGATGACGAAAACCTGCCCGTGGTGCTCGATGCCATCGTGAACCGGGGAGCACGTTTTTCGTCGGTGGAAATGTATCTGGTCAGTGAGTGTATTGAGCATATCCTGTCCAGTGGGCTGGCCTGCGATGTGCTGCGTATACCGGATGAACCGCCCCGCCGCTGGTTTGACCGTGGTGTTCTGCGGGAGGTGGTCCGGGAAGCCCGGGCCGAAATCCGCAGCATGGCGGATGCCCTGGCAAAAATCCGGAAATGATGACGTTGGCGGGGTAAATCCCCGCCTTTTTCCTGCCGGTCCCCGGACAGAGCACAAAGGAAGTCGCCGCCGGCTCCGCTTTACCCGGCCATGCGGGGCATGGCCTTGTGGGTTTTCAGTTATGTGGCCTCAGCGTCGTGTGCGGGCTGTGCCGTGCCTCCATCGTAGCCGGGCTGGCAGGGATGCAAGGGTACGCTTCGCCGCTGCGGTCACCCGGTCCCTCCTTCCCGTCTGCCGTGATTTTCCGGTCGTTCACCCGCTCAGATTTCGCGGTCTCACCCTCCAACTCCCGCCAGCCGTGTGCGTCAGGCTGCGGCTTCCCTTGCGCCCTTGCATCCCCGCCTTATCGCCCGGCTTTTATGGAGGCACGGCACCGCCCGGTGTCGCGGAATATGTGAACAACGGAGGAAAACATCATGCAATATGCGAAACCTGTCACTCTGAACGTTGAAGAGTGCGACCGTCTCTCCTTTCTACCGTATCTGTTTGGCAACGATTTTCTGTATGCCGAGGCGTATGTGTACGCGCTGGCGCAAAAAATGATGCCGGAATATCAGGGAGGCTTCTGGCACTTCATCCGCCTGCCGGACGGTGGCGGTTACATGATGCCGGATGGCGACCGTTTCCACATGGTGAACGGTGCAAACTGGTTTGACCGTACCGTGAGTGCTGATGCCGCAGGCATCATCCTGACCTCCCTTGTGATTAACCGCCAGTTGTGGCTGTACCACGACAGCGGGGATGCAGGACTGACCCAGCTTTACCGGATGCGCGATGCGCAGTTGTGGCGTCACATCGAATTTCACCCCGAATGCAACGCGATTTACGCGGCTCTGGACTGATTAACGGACGGGGCGGCAATGCCGCCCCTGTAAAGGAGACGAGAACATGTACTGTACTGTTAAAGAAATTATCCGCGAAGTGCTGGATACAGACGTGCCGGACAGTGAATGCGTTTTTGCCGTAGTGCTGACCCGTGGGGATGTGCGTCACATAGCCCAGGACTGGAGTCTGACAGACGATGAGCTGGAAACCGTCATGCAGCGGCTGGACGATGCCTTTGAATATGGTGCGGATGTCAGCGTTGTTCACGGCGTTGTTCGTGAACTGATGGAAGAAAAGCGCGCCAGCCGTCAGGTGACAGTCCCGGCGGTGATGCTGGAAAAAGTGATGGCGCTGGCAGGCAGTGAAATGAAGCGCCTGTATGCCGTCGGGAGTGAGAACGGGGGCGACGGTGACGCATTCGTCAGGGAGGAACGCGAAGCAATGGACGTTGTGTTACAGGCGCTGGACGGGGAGACGATGTCATGAATATCAGCACAGAAACCCGCGAAATTCTGCGTAATTACAGGGCCGTGATTAATGCGCGGCGTCGTGAAATGGGGCAGAAACCGCTCACCACCGCGCAGATTGTTGATGAAATCTGCGATTTTGTGGCGAATCAGCAGGCGGTTTTCCTGGGCGGTCACTACATCTTACAGGGTAGCAGAAACAGGTGATACAGGGGCAGGCGGTGGAGGCCGCCTGTCAGTCCGCGCGAAAACCCCTGGCAGGCTGACGCCTGCCGGAAGGGAAGCGGGCCACGCTGGCGCGTCGCCCGTTACCCTTCCCGTCTGTGATGTGTCTGACTCAGGAGTGTTTCTTTCTTATGTTATGGAACTGTTCCTGATGTTGTTGTTCCTTTATCTGCTGCTCTGATTCTGACTACTGCAGTGTTGTTCTGTCTGCCGGGTCGGGTAGCAGCGGCACATTGCTGCGCCGCCGCCCCCTAAGAACGGAGCGTGCGAGTTTCCCCGCACTCCGCTCAAGCCTTTATAAGTGCTTTCGGTGAGCACCGGCTTCCCTGCTGTGTAACTGTCGGTGGCAGTTCGGATGTAACAACTCGAGATTGGTCAGTTCGTCACTGCCGCCCATAACTTTCCTGATCCGGTGATGTATATTCCATCCGGTCTGGTTGGTTATGGGTTGTCCGCACTGCGGACAGTGTTTCCCCTGCCTCTTCCAGAGTTGAACTACTGTCTTCATCTTCTTTGATTTGCCTTTCCAGATTAGATCCAGACGACGTTCAAAGTAGATTTCCATTCCGGGGGTGTATGGTGTTGCTTCGCCTTTGATTTTTATATGGCGCTTTATCGGTGTTTCCATTGCCCGGAAGAGAGTCAGAATTTTCCCTTCCGGGGTTATGGCTTTAAAGATCCAGCGCCTGCCTTCAAAGGAGAAGTATCGTCCGGCGATCCACCGCAATCCTTTTCGGGGGTGCCTTCTTACACACCATCGCCATATAGCTCGCCAGATTTGGGTGTCGACATAATTAAATGTTTCTTTCGCCACGACGTGTCGGTGATAGGTAGCCCATCCCCGGATTACCGGGTTTAGCTGGCCTATCAGTTTCCATGCCGGGAGCGTCGGATTGCGTTTAATTATTTCTCTGACTTTACAGAGGAAGTTCTTCAGGTTTTTCTTCGACGGTTTAATCAGCATTTTACCGTTGTACTTCCTGACGTTCTGCCCTAAAAAGTCGAAGCCTTTATCTATATGTGTAATCGCGGTTTTTTCTTCCGACAGTTCCAGCCCTCGTTCGCGCATGAAAGCTGCAATCAGTGGTCTGACCTCATTTTCCAGCAATTCACGGGAGCTGCCTGAACAGATGAAATCATCAGCATATCTCACATAATTCACCTGGTGCTTTGCACTGTGATAACCACTTTTCCTGAACGTTTGCATCAGTTCCTTCTCCAGTCCGTCCAGAGCCATGTTGGCGAGAACAGGGGATATGATGCCTCCCTGCGGTGTCCCGCTGTTCGTATGGTTAAACACGCCTCTTTCCATGTAACCTGCTTTCAACCATTTTTTAAGCAGTCTCCTGTCCATCGGAATATGGGAAAGCAGCCAGTCATGGCTGATGTTATCGAAACACCCTTTAATATCGCCCTCCAGTATCCATTTGGGCGATACTTTCTGGCTCATCCGCAGAAAAATGGACTCAATGGCGTCATGCGTGCTGCGCATTGGTCTGAAACCATAGCTGTTATGGTCAGCAGTGGTCTCGGATACGGGTTCCAGAGCCAGCAGCCACAGTGCCTGCATGGCCCGGTCCCTCATTGTGGGTATGCCCAGCGGTCGCGTTTTGCCGTTTGATTTTGGGATATGTATTCGCCGTAGTGGCTGTGGCCTGTAACCACACAGATTCAGGCTGCATATTCCTTCCCATTTCTCCTTCGGTGTGTGCCATATTTTTCCGTCAATACCGGGTGTCCTTTTACCGGTATTTTCAGTTACACGCCTGACAGCCACGGCTTTGCCGGAGAATGAGCGGGTGAGGATGCGCTGTAGTTCTCTGACCTGCCGCCATTGTTGCTGTCGGGTTGCCTTTGCAATCCGTAACTGTAGCTTTCGCACCCGGGCATGGCATGCTTTCCAGTCTATGGTGTGCCAGCCTGTCGGGTGGGGTATCGTGGACACACTGATGTGTGTATTCATCTCGCTGATATCCTTTTGACTGCTTTACAGCTTTTCATGCAATTAAAGACCAGACGGAAGTCTGCCCGCTTTCGCGTCGGGGAACCTGCCCCGTATCCCGGTCATTACAACCGGGCATTTGCTTTTTCCGTCCTCCTCTGCCCGCACCGCCTACAGTGTTCCTTACGGTTCACCTGCCTGTAAGGCAGCGATACGGGTTTACCAGGTTCCGCTTAACATACAGAGGGTCAGGGCGGGTTCTGTCTCTTCACCGGGGGTCTCTGCGCCCATGTGCTCCCTGTGCGCGAGGTAGCAACCGGACCCCGTACCTTTTGGTTCAGGCCTGTCAGCATCTTTGGCCTGTTGCCGATAACGGTGTTTATCAACAGTTCACATGTGTTAACCCTTCTGACCAGCCTTGCTCTCCTGCCACATGATGCTTGCAGCAAGGTAAAGCCCCTCACGGGGCTTTACCCGGGCTGACGCCCGGCTCTCGTTGTCCCGGGAGCTTCAGACCCCGCCGTTGCCGGCAGCGCCTGTCCCGGTAGGCTACAGCTAATGGGATAGCTGGTTTTATCAATGTAAAACAATACGTTAAGCGACTTCCTGTCGCACGCGCACCTTCGGCTCCCGGCTGCCTGGCGGCATCCGGTCGTCAGGCCCGACTCCGACAGGCAGCTGCTGGCGCACCTGCCAGTCTCCGCCGAACCCGCTGGCGCGGTTTCGGGCTGTCGCTACGGTCCGATGCGTGAAAACCCCGGGCTTGCAGCGACCGTTCCGGTCGCGCCGCCTCTGTCGCGCCGTGGCCTGCGCTCCTTACATCCCGGCAAAAGGCCGCCGGGATGTAAGG
>NZ_JAENDM010000108.1:0-2953 GCF_019375075.1 Escherichia sp. XD33 | reverse complement strand
ATCCGCCAAAACATCTTCGGCGTTGTAAGGTTAAGCCTCACGGTTCATTAGTACCGGTTAGCTCAACGCATCGCTGCGCTTACACACCCGGCCTATCAACGTCGTCGTCTTCAACGTTCCTTCAGGACTCTCAAGGAGTCAGGGAGAACTCATCTCGGGGCAAGTTTCGTGCTTAGATGCTTTCAGCACTTATCTCTTCCGCATTTAGCTACCGGGCAGTGCCATTGGCATGACAACCCGAACACCAGTGATGCGTCCACTCCGGTCCTCTCGTACTAGGAGCAGCCCCCCTCAGTTCTCCAGCGCCCACGGCAGATAGGGACCGAACTGTCTCACGACGTTCTAAACCCAGCTCGCGTACCACTTTAAATGGCGAACAGCCATACCCTTGGGACCTACTTCAGCCCCAGGATGTGATGAGCCGACATCGAGGTGCCAAACACCGCCGTCGATATGAACTCTTGGGCGGTATCAGCCTGTTATCCCCGGAGTACCTTTTATCCGTTGAGCGATGGCCCTTCCATTCAGAACCACCGGATCACTATGACCTGCTTTCGCACCTGCTCGCGCCGTCACGCTCGCAGTCAAGCTGGCTTATGCCATTGCACTAACCTCCTGATGTCCGACCAGGATTAGCCAACCTTCGTGCTCCTCCGTTACTCTTTAGGAGGAGACCGCCCCAGTCAAACTACCCACCAGACACTGTCCGCAACCCGGATTACGGGTCAACGTTAGAACATCAAACATTAAAGGGTGGTATTTCAAGGTCGGCTCCATGCAGACTGGCGTCCACACTTCCAAGCCTCCCACCTATCCTACACATCAAGGCTCAATGTTCAGTGTCAAGCTATAGTAAAGGTTCACGGGGTCTTTCCGTCTTGCCGCGGGTACACTGCATCTTCACAGCGAGTTCAATTTCACTGAGTCTCGGGTGGAGACAGCCTGGCCATCATTACGCCATTCGTGCAGGTCGGAACTTACCCGACAAGGAATTTCGCTACCTTAGGACCGTTATAGTTACGGCCGCCGTTTACCGGGGCTTCGATCAAGAGCTTCGCTTGCGCTGACCCCATCAATTAACCTTCCGGCACCGGGCAGGCGTCACACCGTATACGTCCACTTTCGTGTTTGCACAGTGCTGTGTTTTTAATAAACAGTTGCAGCCAGCTGGTATCTTCGACTGATTTCAGCTCCATCCGCGAGGGACTTCACCTACATATCAGCGTGCCTTCTCCCGAAGTTACGGCACCATTTTGCCTAGTTCCTTCACCCGAGTTCTCTCAAGCGCCTTGGTATTCTCTACCTGACCACCTGTGTCGGTTTGGGGTACGATTTGATGTTACCTGATGCTTAGAGGCTTTTCCTGGAAGCAGGGCATTTGTTGCTTCAGCACCGTAGTGCCTCGTCATCACGCCTCAGCCTTGATTTTCCGGATTTGCCTGGAAAACCAGCCTACACGCTTAAACCGGGACAACCGTCGCCCGGCCAACATAGCCTTCTCCGTCCCCCCTTCGCAGTAACACCAAGTACAGGAATATTAACCTGTTTCCCATCGACTACGCCTTTCGGCCTCGCCTTAGGGGTCGACTCACCCTGCCCCGATTAACGTTGGACAGGAACCCTTGGTCTTCCGGCGAGCGGGCTTTTCACCCGCTTTATCGTTACTTATGTCAGCATTCGCACTTCTGATACCTCCAGCATGCCTCACAGCACACCTTCACAGGCTTACAGAACGCTCCCCTACCCAACAACACATAGTGTCGCTGCCGCAGCTTCGGTGCATGGTTTAGCCCCGTTACATCTTCCGCGCAGGCCGACTCGACCAGTGAGCTATTACGCTTTCTTTAAATGATGGCTGCTTCTAAGCCAACATCCTGGCTGTCTGGGCCTTCCCACATCGTTTCCCACTTAACCATGACTTTGGGACCTTAGCTGGCGGTCTGGGTTGTTTCCCTCTTCACGACGGACGTTAGCACCCGCCGTGTGTCTCCCGTGATAACATTCTCCGGTATTCGCAGTTTGCATCGGGTTGGTAAGTCGGGATGACCCCCTTGCCGAAACAGTGCTCTACCCCCGGAGATGAATTCACGAGGCGCTACCTAAATAGCTTTCGGGGAGAACCAGCTATCTCCCGGTTTGATTGGCCTTTCACCCCCAGCCACAAGTCATCCGCTAATTTTTCAACATTAGTCGGTTCGGTCCTCCAGTTAGTGTTACCCAACCTTCAACCTGCCCATGGCTAGATCACCGGGTTTCGGGTCTATACCCTGCAACTTAACGCCCAGTTAAGACTCGGTTTCCCTTCGGCTCCCCTATTCGGTTAACCTTGCTACAGAATATAAGTCGCTGACCCATTATACAAAAGGTACGCAGTCACCCCATAAAGAGGCTCCCACTGCTTGTACGTACACGGTTTCAGGTTCTTTTTCACTCCCCTCGCCGGGGTTCTTTTCGCCTTTCCCTCACGGTACTGGTTCACTATCGGTCAGTCAGGAGTATTTAGCCTTGGAGGATGGTCCCCCCATATTCAGACAGGATACCACGTGTCCCGCCCTACTCATCGAGCTCACAGCATGTGCATTTTTGTGTACGGGGCTGTCACCCTGTATCGCGCGCCTTTCCAGACGCTTCCACTAACACACACACTGATTCAGGCTCTGGGCTCCTCCCCGTTCGCTCGCCGCTACTGGGGGAATCTCGGTTGATTTCTTTTCCTCGGGGTACTTAGATGTTTCAGTTCCCCCGGTTCGCCTCATTAACCTATGGATTCAGTTAATGATAGTGTGTCGAAACACACTGGGTTTCCCCATTCGGAAATCGCCGGTTATAACGGTTCATATCACCTTACCGACGCTTATCGCAGATTAGCACGTCCTTCATCGCCTCTGACTGCCAGGGCATCCACCGTGTACGCTTAGTCGCTTAACCTCACAACCCGAAGATGTTTCTTTAC
>NZ_JAENDM010000107.1:0-1706 GCF_019375075.1 Escherichia sp. XD33 | reverse complement strand
GTAAACGCTTCTTTAAGGTAAGGAGGTGATCCAACCGCAGGTTCCCCTACGGTTACCTTGTTACGACTTCACCCCAGTCATGAATCACAAAGTGGTAAGCGCCCTCCCGAAGGTTAAGCTACCTACTTCTTTTGCAACCCACTCCCATGGTGTGACGGGCGGTGTGTACAAGGCCCGGGAACGTATTCACCGTGGCATTCTGATCCACGATTACTAGCGATTCCGACTTCATGGAGTCGAGTTGCAGACTCCAATCCGGACTACGACGCACTTTATGAGGTCCGCTTGCTCTCGCGAGGTCGCTTCTCTTTGTATGCGCCATTGTAGCACGTGTGTAGCCCTGGTCGTAAGGGCCATGATGACTTGACGTCATCCCCACCTTCCTCCAGTTTATCACTGGCAGTCTCCTTTGAGTTCCCGGCCGGACCGCTGGCAACAAAGGATAAGGGTTGCGCTCGTTGCGGGACTTAACCCAACATTTCACAACACGAGCTGACGACAGCCATGCAGCACCTGTCTCACGGTTCCCGAAGGCACATTCTCATCTCTGAAAACTTCCGTGGATGTCAAGACCAGGTAAGGTTCTTCGCGTTGCATCGAATTAAACCACATGCTCCACCGCTTGTGCGGGCCCCCGTCAATTCATTTGAGTTTTAACCTTGCGGCCGTACTCCCCAGGCGGTCGACTTAACGCGTTAGCTCCGGAAGCCACGCCTCAAGGGCACAACCTCCAAGTCGACATCGTTTACGGCGTGGACTACCAGGGTATCTAATCCTGTTTGCTCCCCACGCTTTCGCACCTGAGCGTCAGTCTTCGTCCAGGGGGCCGCCTTCGCCACCGGTATTCCTCCAGATCTCTACGCATTTCACCGCTACACCTGGAATTCTACCCCCCTCTACGAGACTCAAGCTTGCCAGTATCAGATGCAGTTCCCAGGTTGAGCCCGGGGATTTCACATCTGACTTAACAAACCGCCTGCGTGCGCTTTACGCCCAGTAATTCCGATTAACGCTTGCACCCTCCGTATTACCGCGGCTGCTGGCACGGAGTTAGCCGGTGCTTCTTCTGCGGGTAACGTCAATGAGCAAAGGTATTAACTTTACTCCCTTCCTCCCCGCTGAAAGTACTTTACAACCCGAAGGCCTTCTTCATACACGCGGCATGGCTGCATCAGGCTTGCGCCCATTGTGCAATATTCCCCACTGCTGCCTCCCGTAGGAGTCTGGACCGTGTCTCAGTTCCAGTGTGGCTGGTCATCCTCTCAGACCAGCTAGGGATCGTCGCCTAGGTGAGCCGTTACCCCACCTACTAGCTAATCCCATCTGGGCACATCCGATGGCAAGAGGCCCGAAGGTCCCCCTCTTTGGTCTTGCGACGTTATGCGGTATTAGCTACCGTTTCCAGTAGTTATCCCCCTCCATCAGGCAGTTTCCCAGACATTACTCACCCGTCCGCCACTCGTCAGCAAAGAAGCAAGCTTCTTCCTGTTACCGTTCGACTTGCATGTGTTAGGCCTGCCGCCAGCGTTCAATCTGAGCCATGATCAAACTCTTCAATTTAAAAGTTTGACGCTCAAAGAATTAAACTTCGTAATGAATTACGTGTTCACTCTTGAGACTTGGTATTCATTTTTCGTCTTGCGACGTTAAGAATCCGTATCTTCGAGTGCCCACACAGATTGTCTGATAAATTGTTAAAGAGCAGT
>NZ_JAENDM010000106.1:0-5113 GCF_019375075.1 Escherichia sp. XD33 | reverse complement strand
GGCAAAAGTGACGGCTATGCGGCAAAAGAAAGGGAACTCAAACAGCACATAATGGCACCGCTGATATCGTATTTCAGGGATGCTCGTGCCGAACTGGGTATAACGGCAAAACAAATTGCCGAAGCCACAGGTAAGAAAAATATGGTTTCCCACTGGTTTGGTGCCAGTCAGTGGCAGTTGCCGAATGAGGCTGACTATCGGAAGTTACAGGCACTGTTTTCCCGTATAGCGGCAGAGAAGTTTCAGGAACAACAACTGGAACAACCACACCACCAGCTGGTGGCATCTTATGATTCACTGAATCGCAAATATTCTGAATTGCTGGATGAGTTTAAATCTCTCCGGCGCTATTTCTCCGTATCAGTCTCCGTGCCTTATACCGATGTCTGGATGCATAAACCCGTTCAGTTCTACCCGGGTAAACATCCGTGTGAGAAACCGGCGGATATGCTCAGGCAAATAATCAATGCCAGTAGTCGACCTGGTGGTCTGGTTGCTGATTTTTTTATGGGATCCGGTTCCACAATAAAAGCAGCAATGGCGCTGGGGCGTCGGGCCTTAGGTGTTGAGCTTGAGTCAGAGCGGTTTAACCAGACAGTGAAAGAGATAAATGAGCTGGTGGGGAAATAATCTGGTGGCCACGCAGGTGGCCTTTTTATTTCCATTACACAGCACCCGCATCTGCGAGGTGGGGTTATGAAATCCATGGATAAGTTAACAACGGGTGTCGCCTATGGCACCTCAGCAGGTAGTGCCGGTTACTGGTTTTTACAGCTGCTCGATAAAGTCACGCCCTCACAGTGGGCAGCAATAGGTGTGCTAGGTAGCCTGGTATTTGGCCTGCTGACGTACCTGACAAACCTTTATTTCAAGATTAAAGAAGATAAGCGCAAGGCTGCGAGAGGTGAATAATGCCTCCATCATTACGAAAAGCCGTTGCTGCTGCTATTGGTGGCGGGGCTATTGCTATAGCATCTGTGCTAATCACTGGCCCAAGTGGTAACGATGGTCTGGAGGGTGTGAGACATAATCCTTACAAAGACATAGTTGGTGTATGGACTGTATGTTACGGGCATACAGGAAAAGACATCATTCCTGGTAAAACGTATACCGAAGCAGAGTGCAAAGCCCTCCTGAATAAAGACCTTGCCACTGTCGCCAGACAAATTAACCCGTACATCAAAGTCGATATACCGGAAACAACGCGCGGCGCTCTTTACTCATTCGTTTACAACGTGGGTGCTGGCAATTTTAGAACATCGACGCTTCTTCGCAAAATAAACCAGGGCGATATCAAAGGCGCATGTGATCAGCTACGTCGCTGGACATATGCTGGCGGTAAGCAATGGAAAGGTCTCATGACTCGTCGTGAGATTGAGCGTGAAATCTGTTTGTGGGTGCAACAATGAGCATGATTTGCTTTTTCATGGCAGCGTTGCTCGCATTCAATGGCAACGATGCGTGGCCGTGGTTTCTGGCCGTTGGAGTGTTGATGTCATGAGTCGGTTAACCGCGATTATCTCCGCTCTGGTTATCTGCATCATCGTCTGCCTGTCATTGGCTGTTAATCATTACCGTGATAACGCAATCGCCTACAAAGAGCAGCGCGATAACAAGGCCAGTGAACTGGAGAAGGCGAACGCCACCATCGCTGACATGCGGAAGCGTCAACGTGATGTAGCAGAACTCGACGCAAGATACACAAAGGAGCTTGCTGATGCTAACGCGACTATCGAAAGTCTCCGTGCTGATGTTTCTGCTGGGCGTAAGCGCCTGCAAGTCGCCGCCACCTGTGCAAAGTCAACGACCGGAGCCAGCGGCATGGGCAATGGAGAAAGCCCAGGACTTACAGCAGATGCTGAACTCAATTATTACCGTCTCCGAAGTGGAATCGACAAGATAACCGCGCAGGTTAACTACCTGCAGGAATACATCAGGACGCAATGCCTGAAATAATTTTTTTGCAAATCACAAAGTCCATTTAATGAGCCTCGCGATGCGGGGCTTTTTGCAATAAATGCGTACCGCAACGCATGTTTTTTACACCGAACCTGCCCCTTTGGAATGGGCCTTTGAGGATACCAGTTAGTGCTGGCGAGCCTCGGTGGGCTGGTTTCCTGTGCGGCAAAGGTTCATTTCAAAGAGTAGGTACACGCTATGAAATCATTAACCCTCTTCAATCAACCAATTCGTATCGGTGAAGATGGCATGATCTGCCTCACTGATATGTGGAAAGCCAGTGGTAAAAGTGAATCTGAATCGCCTTACCACTACCTGCGAAACAAGCAGACCAAAGAGTTCTTAGCCGAGCTGGAGAAAAACCACGAATCTGTGGTTTTTACTGAGCGCGGTGTACACGGTGGAACATATGGCGGGAAGTTTGTTGCTTACGATTATGCGGCTTGGTTAAACCCCGGGTTCAAGTACGCGGCCTATAAAGTCCTCAATGACTACTTCACCGGAGAACTTCAGCATCGCAACAGCTTAAGTGCGCAGCTCAACATGAAATGTCATGAGTTTGACCAGAAGAAAGACATGGCGAGCTTCTGCGGACAAGGGCTGGCAGCATGGCGCTATACGAAGCCAGTGTTGGTCGCTGAGATTAACTCCCTGGCTAACCAGCTGCAGATTACGATCCCCGGGCTTCCGGGATGAGTGATCGTGTCATTGAATGCGCCTCCAGAGCGGGGCGCGACTTCTCAGAGTTCATGAAAGGCGAGAAGGGCATGATGGAAGCATTGGCCTCGGTGGATGAGTTTGGCGAGCAGCTGCGCCTCAACGGCTGTGTCAATCATCACTTTGTTAGCTACATGATGCGGAACTCGATCATGCAGGCATTCATGGACATGGCAAAAGCCGAGAGGAAAGAAGAGCGCCGGCGTAAGCGAGCGGAAGCAAAAGCAAAAGCAAAAGTGAAGTAGCCATTACAAAGCCCATTTACGGGTGGGCTTGATAATGAAACCGGAATTTATTCTGGGCCACCAGTTAACGGCAGTACCACGAAACAACCCAAGCCAGTAAGTGGGGAAATAACACTGGCAGCCACTGAAAGATGAAGCTCCTGCCTTAAGGCAAAAAAGATTCTTTGTGGTGGCGGACTGATGGAAAGACATCGGTTATTGCAGAGGCCATTCAATGAGTGGTCTCGACAATGGCTTATACCCTACACGGGATAACTTAACTGATATCCCTTTTAACGGATAAAGGTATTCAAGCCTGACACATCATGCGCTGTATCGTCGCTGTATTCCCGCATTAACCATGACCGTAGCCCGACGGGGAACTCCTTCTGCACGAGTGTGCGGAAAATCAAAGAATTACGAGAACTACTCAATGACTCTCCATTACAAAGTCTATCTGCGGGGGGCTTGATAAAGGTGCTTTCACCTCGCTTAGCATGGTATGTTCTGACTACCAACTTTTTGGGAGGACACATGGAACTGATAAATGGACGGCCAGGCAGAGATTTTATAGTGGGAACATATACCTACTCAGAAATTAAAGATCTTAACTTCATGGCTAAGGAAGAGAAAAGAGCTCGTGAAGAGCTAAAGCATCGGGGTTACGAATTGGCGTATATCAAGGCGGACTCTGAATGTAACGGGATGTTTGTCAGGGCGTACCGGGTCTATACTGACAAAGCGCCATCTAATGTCTAAATATACCTCGGGCGGTTTTTTACGTTCATTACCGTACGCAATTACAGCAGGCATTCATTGAGTGCCTGTGATAATGATTTATCAACGTGCTTGCAAACGGTATTCTAGACCTCCAATTATCCTAAGGAGGTTTTTGTGGTTAAAAATTTAGAATACATGAAGGGGATGCTTGAGGTATTTTTGAAAGCGAAAACTCCCTTTATATCTACAAAAGACTTAGCTAATGCGGGGTACGATATCTGCTCGAATGAAGGGATGTTTCATTATCTACTTCTTATTGAGCAAGGTTATATCAGTAATAAAGATCTAATAACGGATGACATAACTAAACTGGGCTACATGCGCCATTGTGGCCATATGCTAGATATGGGTACCGACGTGCGACTATCTGCGCAGGGACAAGAATTCGCCCAGGCATTAAATGAACCTACGGTTTTTGAGAAATTAAAGTCAATGAGCGATGCCCCTTTGAGTACAATCAAAGATGTTGGGCTGGAGTTAACGAAGGCCTATTTAAAGAAGAAATTTGGCCTCGAGTAAAATTTCTACCCTCACGAGTTAAGTTGTTTTGTGATGGTTATTCGCAATGAATATCTTTAGCCACTGGCATTTGCTGGTGGTTTTTTTATGCGCATCCCTCGCGCACCACAAAGGGAGTCTTTCAGTAGTGATTCTGAATATCAGTGTGATAAACGTATTTGACAATCATTATCATTTTTGGTGGGTCCTTTCCGGCGATCCGACAGGTTACGGGGCGGCGACCTCGCGGGTTTTCGCTATTTATGAAAATTTTCCGGTTTAAGGCGTTTCCGTTCTTCTTCGCCGTAACCTAATGTTTTTATTTAAAACACCCCCTGAAAAGAAAGGAAACGACAGGTGCTGAAATCGGGCTTTTTGGCCTCTGTCGTTTCCTTTCTCTGTTTTTGTCCGTGGAATGAACAATGGAAGTCAACAAAAAGCAGCTGGCTGATATTTTCGGTGCGAGTATCCGTACCATTCAGAACTGGCAGGAGCAGGGAATGCCCTTTCTGCGAGGCGGTGGCAAGGGTAATGAGGTGCTTTATGACTCTGCCGCCGTTATAAAATGGTATGCCGAAAGGGATGCTGAAATTGAGAACGAAAAGCTGCGCCGGGAGGTTGAAGAACTGCGCCAGGCCAGCGAGGCAGATCTCCAGCCAGGGACTATTGAGTACGAACGCCATCGACTTACGCGTGCGCAGGCCGACGCACAGGAACTGAAGAATGCCAGAGACTCAGCTGAAGTGGTGGAAACCGCATTCTGTACTTTCGTGCTGTCGCGGATCGCAGGTGAAATTGCCAGTATTCTCGACGGGATCCCCCTGTCGGTGCAGCGGCGTTTTCCGGAACTGGAAAACCGACATGTTGATTTCCTGAAACGGGATATCATCAAAGCCATGAACAAAGCAGCCGCGCTGGATGAACTGATACCGGGG
>NZ_JAENDM010000105.1:0-5261 GCF_019375075.1 Escherichia sp. XD33 | reverse complement strand
GAGGTCGTGGTATGGATGACGGATGGCTGGCCGCTGTATGAATCCCGCCTGAAGGGAAAGCTGCACGTAATCAGCAAGCGTTACACTCAGCGAATTGAGCGGCATAACCTGAATCTGAGACAACATCTGGCAAGGCTGGGACGGAAGTCACTGTCGTTCTCAAAATCGGTGGAGCTGCATGACAAAGTCATCGGGCATTATCTGAACATAAAACACTATCAATAAGTTGGAGTCATTACCTGAAAGTCCTCTGATTTTCATGTCTTTAATCACCTGTAATAACTCATTAGAACGTGGTCTTCTCCTTGCAATGTTTTCAACTAAACTCATAACGTAAGCATCTTCTTCTGATACATCTCTTATAATTGCTGGAATAATAGTTTCACCTAATGCAACGAGAGCCTCTATTCTCCCTTGACCACAAATTAAAGCATATTTGAAATCGCCTTCATCAATAGCTCTTACGCTTATAGGCTTGCTTAATCCTCTTTTTTTTATGCTTTCCTTTATTTCTTCATGCACTACCTTATTTCTTGTTCGTGGGTTAAGAAATTTTATTTTTGCAATCTCAATTTGAATTATTGGGAATTCATTTTTTTCAGGCAGCATATAGTTCCCTCACTTTCATGCGAGTAATAATTTGTAGAAGTTTATCAAGATTATCAAATCTATAGAGATCTAATCGAATGTTGTTTGTTTCCGTCATGCACATTTTATTATATTCGTTTTCAATCTTTGGTATGATATAAAAATCAAGAGGTGAAATATTTTGTGAATTCATTCGTATAACAATTGTTATGTCTGCTTTCTGTGAGTTATCAAACCGGACTTTCCATCTAAGTTTACCTGATTTCATATGTATGCATTTAGTAACAAGGACGGAAATTAAAAACTCATCATTGATGTAAAGCATTGGGGCATATTTATACTCGTCTATATGACAGTTACTTTTTAAAATTTCACCCTTAAAATCCTCAATTATCTCTGAGTAAAATGATCTTAGTGCTTCATTTATTTTGAGATAGCTGTAATCATGTTCTGGCTTATAACCAATCAAAGTATATGCTCTTAAAAGACCACCAAATCGGGTTCTATAAACAGAAGATGAAGGGCCTGTATCATCTTCATCAATGATAAAGCCTGATAGTTTTCCATTAGATTCTAATTTTTGTTTTAGTTTTTCTAATAGATCTTCATTAGTCAAATGAATGGATCGGAGCTGAATTATTTCTTGAGCTTTATTGTATTTTTTCTTTGAAATAATAGGTTTATATGCCTTGTCACATCTAACCCATTCATGTTTGGGGTTTTTTACAAGCCTACTTTTTAATTTAGATGAGGTTTTGTTATATATGTTGTTTCCAATATATTTTTCATTTGTCAAAATTTGATGTATTTTTGCACGAGTCCATAATGTTCCATTTTCTGCAGGTATGTTCTGTTCATTTAATCTCTCAGCAATAATGAATTCTGGGACGTTATTATCTATAAAGAGATCATATATTCTATTTACAATTTTTATTTCATTTTTTGGTCCCGGAATTAATATTACCCTATCTGTTTGAATACTCTTTCTTTTGCGGAAACTCAATATTTCTTTAGCTATGCCATTTTCGTCTACTAAAAGACGTCTCAGCCCATAACCAGCCATACCGCCTTGATGATAACCAAGCTTTATTAAATTTACTTGCCCTATAAATACCTTTTCAGATAGATTCCTGCTGTGATATGCAGCACTAGATCTTTTTATATTCAGTATAACAGAGGACTCTAAAGGGAAATCTTTAGTGGGTATAGGTTCGGAACAATATATAAGATCTACACCATTTCTCTCAAATAGAAAGGAATAATATGCCGCTTCATCACTATTTTGAAAACGACCAAAACGGCTCACATCATAAAATAATACAGCCTGTATATCTATTTTCTTTTGTTCTACATCGCTAAGTAACTGCTGCAAAGAATGCCTGCCTACGATACTGACTCCGCTCTTACCTGCATCATCGTAGGTATAAGCGATTTCCATATTGTTCTTTTCAGCATAATCTTTGATATATTCGGACTGATTATGTAAAGAATATTGCTGATGGTCGGTAGACATCCTCAAGTACTGCGCGACCCTAACTCTATGATTTTTTTCATTTTCGCTAGCCATGCACGAAACCTCATGGATGATTCAATACAATGTAGTGGATAAAATTGATCAAATTTTAACCGAATTCAACTGTTTTATCATTGATTAGAGCGAATTTGGTAGATCTTCGAGGTGTATGATAATCGAGAAGAGATGTGAATTATTTAGCTGATATGACCGACAGCTTTCGTTATGTGGACTCAATGTCCCCATTTGTAAATGGCTATGCTTAGTCCACATAGGTTAATGGTGTGATTATTAATTCTTTAACTAAATCAAGATAGTTAATCCATCATGGGAGAGTTATGCGGCAATAACTTTGCATTTTTGAGACGAAACATAGTCACTCCACCATTGCATGAGAACCACCCGTTCAGTGAGATACTCTGCACGATTGTAGGCTGCAATTATTTCATCTTTCTTCGAGTGGGCAAGGGCGGCTTCTAAGACATCAGTCCTAAACTTGCCAGACTCCTCAGCAGCCGTTCTAGCAATGGATCGCATACCGTGAGCTACAAGCTCACCTCCGAAACCCATACGGATTATGGCCGCATTAGCTGTTTGTTCATGCATGTGATTGAGTGGAGCTTTGATACTGGGGAACACCCACTCTCTATGCCCGCTGATGACTTTCATTAAATCCAAAACTCGCAAAGCTTCTTTGCTCAGTGGAACTTTGTGAGGCTTCTTCATTTTCATAAACTCCGCCGGGATGTTCCACATGCCAGTTTCAATATCAATATCTGACCATCTTGTGCGAACAGCTTCACCTGGGCGAACCCATGTGAGAAGTTGCCACTCAATCAGTAGCCTTGTTTCCAAACGGATAGAAGCATTGTTTAGAGCAACCAAGAAGCGAGGGAGTTCGGAAGGGGGTAATGCTGGCATATTCTGTTTTTTTGGCTTGCTGAACCGTTGCCCCAGGTTGTCTGCCGGGTTGAATTCTATGAGTTCTTCTGTTGCTGCATAGCGGAAAATTTCATTCAGGCGGGATATGATGCGGCGAAGTGTTTCAAGGACACCTCGTTTTTCTATGGGTTCTAAATGCTGTTTAAGCATTTTAGGGCGAATCTCCTTAATTGGGGTATCACCCAATGTGGAAAAGATATTTCTCTCTAGGCTTCGCCAGATGTCGTTAGCATGATCTTGGGAGATGCCTGACGTTTTGACTTTCTCATCAAGCCACTTCTTGGCTACTGCTTGAAATGTATGTTCCGTGGCATCTTTCAGTGCATTGGCTTTTTGGTTGTTATGAACTTGGGGGTCTATACCATTTGTAAGCAACGACAAGTATTCATCACGTAAAGCTCGTGCCTTCGCAAGTGTAAGGTGAGGATAGGTTCCTAAGCTCACCTTAGTTCGCTTTTTGGTCACAGGCACTGCATATCTGAAATACCAATTTTTCTTCCCTCCCTTCGCCAGGGGAGCGATTCGCAACAGCAAACCATCGCCGTCAAAAAGGTTAACCTCTTTTTCGGCAGGTTTGGTGCTTTTGATTTCAGTGTCAGTGAGCTTCTTAGCGATTTTGGCCATGTTTGGGACCCTCGATTTTAGGACCCATCTTCGTGGGTCCCATTCAGGGTGCCATAACTCGTAGTTCTCAGCAATTCTCACTAGACTACAATAGACGTAAAAAAGCCCGCAGAGCTTGTGCTGTGCGGGCTTAGTAGACTTTACTGAACTTCAGTACATCAATATTTGGTGGAGCTGGCGGGAGTTGAACCCGTGTCCGAATATTTGCAATGCGTTGATTTATAACGAATAAAATTTAAAGTTGGTTCTTACGGCTCTTTTGCGGATATTTTACTATCAATTCGTAGTCCTGCCATATTTACGTTTTTTCTTGCGGTTTGTTTCTGGTTTCTTCTCTCGGTTATTGTCTACTTTTTCATGTATATCCATATTGAACCAAGAAGCATGCGAAACCTCACTTAATGGAAATATGATACTGGTATCAACTCCATCAAGATCGTTGTAATCATTTGAAAACAGGACCCTTAGTGTGTCCTTGTCCCTGTAACCAGATATGATTGGGCTAATAGAAATTTCAAGGTTAGGGCCTTGTTTTTCGTTTGGCTCACTAATCATGTTAACTGTTCCGACATATACTTTGCGGCATTTCAGGCTTATCAGTACCGGTCTGTTTGTAGTCGCTGAATCAAAGAATAGCTGACCAAGTGAGCCATCAGACAACAGTTTTTCCAACTCATTAAGCCTGATTAGTTGCTTTGCGAAATTGATAGAAATTGCATTATTGGATGCAGAACTAATAGTTTTTGCTGCCACAAACATACGAAATTTGCATATCTGCAACCAAATAAAAGCAACTCCACAAGTCGCCACTGATAGCAGGATGAGCCATGATGTTATCCTGTTTTCTTTAGGGTCTGCACTACCATCAATAAGATGTGATACCCATGTGACCAGTGTAAGGCTTGGTATAAAGTACTTGGTTGCATACGCCAGCACGACTGCAACAATGAACGAGTACACACCGTACGTGGCCACCTTCATATAGAGAAGCTGGCCGTCGTAACGGTGGAGTCGATAGAATAATTTGATGTTATGGGGCGATGTAACCAGTAAGGATCCACTTACTAAAAGTGGAATGATCAGCAATGCAAACATTTGTTAGTCGTCATTGTCCATTGAGTTAGCTTTAGCGGCTGCAACAGCTTTTGCATCCTGCTCGACGAATTTTCTAGCTGCTTTCCTAAGCTGAGTGATTTTTTCTGGGTCAGTAGATGGGTCTACAATAACTGCACCACGCCCTACGACCTTGATGTTTTTAACACCAGATTTGTTCAAACGATCGGCCATGGCTTGTCCGCCTTTGACCAAATCATTCAGCCCAAACATCTTCATGACTAGTTCTGACATAAAGACCTCCTTTCAGTCCCCCCAATGTATCCTTTTGAGGCATTTATTGCTCCCCGCAGAACGGGGCGCGGGATTTTACCATAATCTACGTACTGGCTCCAAGATTTCCCGCGTGTTCCTAGTACTAGGGAAGTTGCGATTAAGTGGTCCGCAGCTCCCGATATGACGCCCCAAACCGTCCTTTATCGACGTCCTGTGGCTCAATTTTCCAATTTTCAGCCCAAAATCGTCTCTTCGTGGCTGATTT
>NZ_JAENDM010000104.1:0-5289 GCF_019375075.1 Escherichia sp. XD33 | reverse complement strand
TTCAGTTTTTTAATCCCGAAATAAACCAGAACCGCTGCACCAATACCGAACAGATATTTCGATGTTGTGATACCCCAGCCAATACAGATTGCTGCGGGGATCAGTTCATCCAGTGGCAGTCCAAACCAGCGGCTCTGGTTGGTCAGTGTTTCCGGGAAACGATATTTCTTAAGTTTATTCTCGTCTCCCGACATCGTTTTATTTCAGGCCAACGACGGCCATACCCACAGCAATAAATACAGAGATGATGGCAAAACCGGCCAGGAACTTGACGTTTTTGGTCATCATGTACATGACAGCACCGACCAGAACTTCAGCCAGAACAACCCATTTAACAACACTGGAGTCCTTACCGAAGGTCGCCTTAACCGTGGAGTTACCACTTGCCATCAGGTCCTGACTACCGGAAGCCATCGCCAGTTGCGGGAAGAACATCATCAGAACAGCAGCCGGGAGCACAGCGCGTACCAGGCGAAGCATATTCAGACGAGTGAATTTAGAAAAAAACGACTTCTTTTTGACGGGTGCAGAAGCACCCTGAACACTTAAAACAGCATTCATAAGTTACCTCAATTTCGGATAAATGAATAAAACTAGAGTGTATTAAATGTTATATCTTCCTCTTTATCTGCCTCCCTGAATATCTCCGAGTTATAAAAATCAGGAAACTTGATCAAATGATCAATAACTCTGTCTGCAGCCTCATCTGTTTTACACCATCCACTACGATTTTTGGCTGCAATAAGTAGCTGGTTAGTTTCATCATCCAGACGCATTGTCAGATACTTAACCAGCGACTTACCATAGATATTCCCTGCCCTGTTAAACTTTGGATAGCGGTGAAGATGATCTTTAAGTCTTATTACTGCCTCAAACGATCGACTTCTTCCGCTTCTGTTACTTGCCTCAATTAATAGACTTTCCACATCTACAGGTAATTTTAGTTTTACCATCTTACCTGTTGCAGAACGTGTACCAAATCTTTTCAATAACACCTCCCGCTGTTTATCTTCTGGTTACTACTTATGTTTGCAGAATAATCAGAAAAGGTAAATAGACGGAAAGTCTATATTTTATTAACACTTTATTAACGCGCATTTATGATACACATAGCCTTCTCGTACAAATAATGAATAAACTTTTTATTGTAGAGTAAGATGATTAACTCATCTTTATTAGAAACAGAGAAGTAGTCGCATATCAGAGACGCGTGTTTCTTTGATGTGGAGATGGATATGTTTAATATTCTTGCTATAGCATTATGACTGATTCCGGTGCTATATAAGTAAAAGACATCATTTACATATGATGATACAGAAGAATCATCACTCATTCTTCTGATTATATTTCTGATATCATCACTGACAATCGTTTTTTGATTATAACTGTCTTTATGACGAACATGAGCAGCATCATAAAATTGCCACAGAATGATATTTCTGTGTCCATTAAGAAATGACTGAATAGATATTGTCCAGAATCTGTTCTGAATAAAAACATCCTCTACAAGATTAAGATGCGTATGCTCATTCCTGTATGCTTCCATCTCTGTGACAGAGATCAATTCACAAAAATCTCTCTGCGACAGAAGCCATTTTTCAGCACTTTGATCTTGTGTAAGAAATGACTCATGAAACAGCGTATTGCAAAAAATAAATTTTCCAGTTTCGTCCCTGATACAGGCTGGATTTGGATAATCCTGAATAACTGCCGTCAGATTTTCCAGCAGATCTATTTGACGAGCATGTTTTTGTTGAATACGATCCATCGGATACATAGGAACCTCCTCACAAAGGATTCTATGGGCAGTCGATGCAGGGAGGAGAGAACTCCCTGCATCGGCGATTTTCAAATTCAAATTTTAACGTGGCATTAACCACGTAATTAATATACTAATTATCTTTCGTACTGTCACCTTTTTAAATCATAAAAACTCTGATATTTGAACGAAGTCAAATTTCTTTTATTCATCATCATTTTTTGGAAAAAATCGTTCCATCTCAGATGATACCTTCTCCCTGATATCTTCAACCATATTGGCATATTCAAACTTTGGATTTCCGGAGACATGAGGACTGAGAGACTCAATACCCAAAATTTTCGCTACTGATGATTGTGTTTTTACAACGCATTCAAGAAGCAATTTATTAAACTCAGTCTGATTAAATGCAGACTCTTTACGCTCCATCTGAGCCTCATGTACACGAAGCCCCAGTTCAAGAAGCATTGAAGCTGTTGCTGAAAAACTGACATCTTTTTCCCTTGCCCCTTCCTGTCGACGCTTCTCAATAATCGCATTTATTTTTTCATAGGCATCATTGCTGATATACAGGTTCACCTTAGCCATTAGAGATTACCTTTTTTGAACATAAAATAAAGTTAATTTCGAAACACTAAAATTCATAATGCAAACAGGGACGCACCGCTAGCAGCGCCCCTAGCGGTATCCTATAAAAAAACACACCGCGCCGCTAGCAGCACCCCTAATATAAAATAATGTTTTTTATAAAAATAGTCAGTACCACCCCTACAAAGCGGTGTCGGCGCGTTGTTGTAGCCGCGCCGACACCGCTTTTTTAAATATCATAAAGAGAGTAAGAGAAACTAATTTTTCATAACTCTCTATTTATAAAGAAAAATCAGCAAAAACTTGTTTTTGCGTGGGGTGTGGTGCTTTTGGTGGTGAGAACCACCAACCTGTTGAGCCTTTTTGTGGAGTGGGTTAAATTATTTACGGATAAAGTCACCAGAGGTGGAAAAATGAAAAAATGGATGTTAGCCATCTGCCTGATGTTTATAAATGAGATCTGCCAGGCCACTGATTGCTTTGATCTTGCAGGCCGGGATTACAAAATAGATCCTGATTTACTGAGAGCAATATCATGGCAAGAATCCCGTTACCGGGTTAATGCCATCGGTATTAATCCGGTAACGGGATATGGCAGCGGACTGATGCAGGTAGATTCCCAGCATTTTAACGAACTGGCCCGCTACGGAATTAAGCCAGAACATCTGACAACAGATCCCTGCATGAACATTTATACCGGTGCTTATTATCTGGCAATAGCATTTAAAAAATGGGGCGTCACCTGGGAGGCCGTTGGTGCATACAATGCCGGATTCAGGAAAACCGAACGCCAGAACCAGAGACGTCTTGCCTACGCATCAGATGTTTACCGGATTTATACCGGGATAAAAAGCAGTAAAGGTATCCGGCTTCCGGCCACGAAGAAATCACTTCCGGAAATTAACAGCGTGCAGAACAATTAATCTTACAGACATTGTCAGATACCGGTTATGCCGCAAAAGCGGCATGGAAGGCCACACACAAAAATATCATATGAGTGACAATACTGACTGGCCGAAGCCCCGCGAAGCGGGAACCCATCTTATATATACCCGGTAACTGCGCAGCCTCCTGCCAGACCATTTTTCGCAGGCACAATATTTACAGACAACCGGAAAGCCGGTTGATGAAATTGAGGTATATCAGACGACACAGCAATGCCGAAAAATGATAATATAAGTAAAGCCCCGAAAATTTTTTCGGGGCTTTACTTATATTATCATGACTTCCACTTTCTGAACTGTTCGGCAATCACCCATAACGCCTTGTTGATTCTTATATCACCATCAATACCTGTAATGGCTCTTGTCCTGGTATTTTTCCCGGAGGCACTTCGCCCCGATAATCCACCTTTTATCATATTCTCCTGAACCCGCTGCCAGGTTGTCCAGAGATCGTTCTGTTTGTCTTCCCGACGACGGGGAGTAATTATCTGTTCAGGTGTCACTGGCGTTTTATTTTCATCTTCATACCTGACCATCAGTGCAGCTCTGCCAAATAAATGTTGCTCGTCACTGTTAAGATGAATTTCTTTCATCGCCTCCATATTATCAGTGACCTTATCAAAGACACCGAGCACTTCATACGCTCCCTCGATAACCTGCCCGATAATATCACCTTTATGTGGAACGCGGATTTCGCCAAAATTATTTCCGCACACCAGGCCATTTGTGCAGACAAAACGAAAAATTCCGGGGATCATCTGATAACTGGATGAACCATCATGTGAATTAAGCAGGATAATTTCAGGAACTTCCTGTCCGTTAATATGCCCTTCCCTGCGAAGACGTAACATATGTTTACTGTATTCGCGACGTCCCAAATCACGAACCCGACTCTGACAGGCAAAGAATGGCTGGAAACCTTCATCACGTAACTTATTGATGATATTGATTGTTGGAATATACGTATAACGTTCACTCCGGGACTCATGTTTATCACCGGAAAATACCGAAGGCACGAACTGCATTAATTCATCATCCGTTAAAGGACGTTCACGGCGGATGGAATTATACCGACCAAAACGGGAAGCTAATCGCATAACAGCTACTCCTTTATGAAAGAATAAATTTAATAAAAAATTTTTCCGCTTAATATCATCCCCCCCCCCGATCTCCATTAACAAGATTGCAACAATCAGGAGAGGTATTCATCACATCCGGTCAGCAGATCGCCCGGATATCGAGGCCGGCACGCTTAATCTGACGCAGGAACTGTTTGAAGTGATCGGCTTCCGCAATGTTGATATGGCGGAACTGCTTATCCACACCCTGACTGAGCGCGTAGCTATAACTGAAGGCCATCTTTTCCGGGTGGCTTTTGCGATATTTTTTCAGCTCAGTCAGGCTGCTGAATTCCAGGACGTCCCACTCTTCCCCGGTGTTTTTTTTCTTCCCGGCAACAAGAAGCGTGTACGACGCGGTGTTAACGTGGATATTTCGGGTACTCATCCTGCTTTCTCCTCTCTCTGGTTTTCAGCCCCCATCATCTGTTGAGTTTCGGGAGCCGCGGTTTTGACGTTTTGCGGGGACCTGCCTTTTGTTCCCTCCGGTATTCACCATCACCTGTTTGAGAACCTTCGCCGCATGGGGCATCACTGCCACGGCCGGAAACGACTGTCCGGGGGCAGACCGCAAAAGTTTTTGCCTGCTTCTGGGCAAAAAGTTTTGCGGGATGTGCATTTCACCCCTGGACTGGCGGAGACGGTTGTGGCTGTCTATGCCCCCGGCGACAGGGGCTTAAACAGGTGAATGGCACCGGACACAACAACGGGCAGGGACCCGCCGCAACGACGTGAAGCGCGGTTTGCGAAACGGCGTTGCGCCTTACATCCCGGCGGCCTTTTGCCGGGATGTAAGGAGCGCAGGCCACGGCGCGACAGAGGCGGCGCGACCGGAACGGTCGCTGCAAGCCCGGGGTTTTCACGCATCGGACCGTAGCGA
>NZ_JAENDM010000103.1:0-2248 GCF_019375075.1 Escherichia sp. XD33 | reverse complement strand
TAACGCCAGCGTTCTTTGGGCAGGATTGGGGACGGATATTCATTACAGACGGCGTTATTTTTCCCGATGGTTTCCATAATCATGCCCTGACGGTGCAGCTTGAACGCCATGCGTTCACTGACCAGCAGGGAGGACTGCAACGGACTGGACTCATTACTCACCCAGCCATTGAACGGGTACATGCTGCCCTGCGAACCGGCACACCAGAACAGAACATCGAGAGGCATATTAAAGGCGCTGGCAATGGCATCTGCTGCACAGGCCCCCTGTGCTATCGGATTGGCAAAGATGACAGCTTCCGGATTGAGAATGGTGGTCAGGCTGCTGTCCGTCCAGGTGGGGTCAATTTCAGAAAGATAAGCGATATCCAGGTCACCACCTTCCAGACAGCCCAGCGATGTGATGATGTTCAGCCAGTACGTCAGCGGGTATTTGTACCAGTGAACGTGATAGAACGCCCCGTTCACCTGCTTCTCATCCTTTTTCGCCGTTCCCTGTGCCGTTTTACCAAAAGCTGGCAGGCTGAAGCCCAGGTTCACCATGCATCCCGGTGACCGGGTGACATCCGTCAGCGCCATCGGCTCCCAGTAACCAATGGCCAGCCCGATACGCCTGAACAGCGGCGGCGGTGCCGGACAAATCTGAATGGGCATCGACGGGTTCGCCGTGTCGGGGACCTTACCCTGACTGACTTTGATACTGCCCAGCGAGAGCGGGAAAATACAGCTCCAGCAGATATCCGTGATCGGGTTTACAAAACGCCCTTCACAGGCAGAATCCGCAGACGCTGCAGGGACATGACCGGCGAGAAGGAATAACATCAGCAGCCACAGGCTTCGCTTCATTTTCTGCCCTCCTCTGCCGGAATAAATTCCACCTTCAGGAAGCGATCGCCGGGAACGGCGCTCACCCGTGCCGGGACCTGATCAATGCCGAGGCGCTGGCAGAGCACACCGTTCTGGTCAAAGTAAACACGGCTGTCCAGAGACTTCTGCATCTCCGGGATACTGCCCTGCACGAGGATAATTTTGCTCTCCAGTGTGGGCGGCGTCTGGCGTTTCATCCAGGCCACCTGCGCCGGATCATCGCCATTGATGAAATACAGCGTCTGGTTAAAAGGAACATACTGCAGCGGATTCATCACTTCACCCTGACGGGCAAACACCCGCCCTTCGTTATCCCGGATATCCGCAGCCAGTCTGACGGACGGGTCAAACAACCGGCTGCCGTATTTCTCCGTGCGTCCGATACCGGGCACGGCAGGGGGCCGCAGACTGTTGCGGATCACCCGCTCCTTAAAGGCATCCATTTTCCGGCCCATCTCACCGGACTGCTCCAGTGCCGTCAGGCGCTGCATGATCACCGTCAGCATGTCCGGCTCCTTTACCGGCCACAGATCGCCCCAGGTACCAAGATCGGCGGCGGTCACACTCTGCCCCCATATCAGCAGGGCAATCAGCCCCCGGCATCTCATGGTTCCGCCCTCATTCGCCGGGCGATATCCTGCTGGATTTCCCGGGTGATATCCGGTGCCCCCTGTACCACGGCAGGCGACACCAGAATGACCGCGTGGTGTTTCTGCTGCCACGCCTGCAGGCTGGCTTCCAGTGCCGTATTAAAACGCGCTGAAAGGGCTTTTGACTGTGCTTCTGACAGTTGTTTCTGACTGGCGCTGTCAAAAAACGCATCCACGGTCTGCTTCATGTTGAAGGCGACAGTCACCGGTGCGTTCAGTCTGACAATGCCGTAACTGACGGCTGCGTTCAGTAACACCATTGCCAGGCATCCCGGCACCGTCCACCACCAGTGGCTGCATCGACGGGCTGTAACATCAGTCGTTTTTTGCGTTGTGGTCATGCAACACTCCTGTATTTCTCATGTTCTTCCAGCCAGGCTTCCAGCGAAGCCATCTCCGGCCCTGACTTCTTCCACGCCAGCTGCCACACCGCCTCATGAATACTCAGCCCCTCTTTACGCTTCTGCTGCACAAACTCAAAATCCGGGCCGTCAGAGCTGTACATGGCGCGGCTTAACGGGTCCACAAACAGACGGTGCCAGGAGGAGTGGTTCTCCACCTGCAGCAGGAAGGAACTGAACCACTGGTCTTTGGCCGCACCAAACTTACCAATCATGTCGCGCTGCAGTGGCAGGAACTGGTCCGGATACAGCTGGTTGTATTTCGCGAACTCCTTCGCACTCTGTTTGAGGATAATTTTGTAGGAGGAGTTACCCCATGCCGCGCGGGCTG
>NZ_JAENDM010000102.1:0-2297 GCF_019375075.1 Escherichia sp. XD33 | reverse complement strand
GCCTGCCGGTGTCAGGGGGTTATCCGCCACTAACGGCATCAGGTTGGCCACATTAAAGCTCTCTGCGCGCTGAACCACACCGGCCTCTTTCAGCTGTTTAAACAGCCCTTTCCCGGCCATAAAGGGAAGGCAGGTCAGGAAATTGCGCATGTGGTTAAAGCGCGGTGAAATCAGCTCAAAACCGTTTTTACGGAAGCTGTTCAGGATGTCCTGCTCCACTTCCAGCGCCGTTTCATTATTGTCCTTGCAGAATGCTGTGATGTTGAGGAAGTAGGACACGACAGAGGACTGACCGGAGCCCAGCCGCTGACGCAGTTCCCCCCACTCCTTCGCCTCTTTCTCCACGGACGGAAACCATTTGGCATAGGAGGTCTTCGACTTTTTCTCCAGGTCCATGTACTTCAGGTTGGCTTCGCTGTGGGTTTTCACCTGGTCTTCCACCACCAGAGTCAGCGTCAGGATGAACGGACAGGAGATGGACAGTTCCGGGTTCAGCAGGTTGCTGTAGTTGTCGGCCATGTTCCACAGGAAGGCGATTTCCGGGTTACGGGCCAGATGGAAATTCAGGATGCGGGCCGTGCTGTTCCTGCCCTTCTCACGCAGGCCCAGCGTCAGGTAATCCGCCCGGACTTTCAGGTCAAAACTGTCCTCCACACACTGATAATTCAGATCAGAATACGGGTCCAGCTGACGTCTTTTCGGATACAGGGAGTCCGGGTTATGGTTAATCATCTCCCCGACAATATCGATAAAGGCCTGTGCATCCACCGCCTGTGTGGTGATACTGGCCCCCTGTAACGACGCCCGGATGATTTTCACCAGGTTTTCCATTTCCAGAATGTCAGCCCGGCTTTTTTTCTTCGAGGGAGAACAGTACGAGAAGAATACCCGGTAATGGCGCAGGGTCAGGGGCAGATTCATCCCCTCCGGCAGCGGAAACTGTGTCGCTGCCGCGTTCATATAATAGGCACGGGTAATGGCGTTAAACCGTTCAGCCTGTTCACCCGACCAGGAGAACTCACGCAGCCCGTATTCAATCCTGTCACCAACCAGCTGACTGGACATCAGATGGATGCAGAACGGCACCCCGCGCGGCAGTTTGGTGCGCAGCATGTGATCGAGGGCCTCCACAATGGACTCATTCGCCCCATTGATGGGAATGGCTTCCAGCATAAAGCCCATCGTGGTGTCATTCATGAACAGACCGGATTCCTGGTTGTAATCACGGTACGGCAGCAGACGACTGAACTGCGGGAAGCTCATTTCGCCCAGAACTTCATTGGCCTTTGCGGATTCGTCAGGCAGTTTCAGTGCTGTGACGAGGGAGTTAACCGCCTGAGTGACGGCCTCAAGTGGATTATTCACATGAATTCCTTAGTTGAAAAATAAAGCGAGAAATGCGGTAGCCATGAAGGGAATATCTGTAATTAACGCGCCATTTCCCGGCGCATATACAAAGATTTCTGTTTTCTGAATATCCACTCATGTTCATCCGGAATTAAATCACTATGTTCTGCGACTGACTTATGCATAATGTTTTCTCTGTCTTTCCTGATACGCCTGACATTCAACGCACAACGTCACACCGGGAAATATTTTCCGCCGGGCTTCCGGAACAGGATTTCCGCATGCTTCACAGAGATAAACAGGAATACCATGAGCATTTATTTTCTGGCGTATCCGGTTTATTCCTGTCATGGTCAGTTGTTCTGTCACTGAATATGCTTCATCGGCTTCATCACTCACGGAATATTCCTCCCGACATGTTCTGACACGCTACCGCCCATCCCTTTTCACGCACAGGGCACTCGTTTTACAGGCAGATTTTGAATACAGAAAGCCTGCCGGCATTGCCGGCTGATATACAACTTCAGGGCCAGTTAATTAATACGTGGTTTTCCCCACGCAGACGGTTTAATAACAAAAAACACGCTGGATGGCTGATGATAAACATCCTGATTATCAATATAAGGCGCTATCCATAATGCAGCCGTCTGCTCACCCGTTCTTAGCGGACGAGGAGGTGTTACCGGCGCAACTGAACTGACCGGAACAATCGTTTTCACTTCTCGGGCAGCGGTAAACAGCGGGCGTGGTGCCAGCAGTTTCTGCTCCGGATGTGCTGTCACCGCAGGTCTGCTGCCGGACGGAGTGGTCGCGGTGACGGTCTGCACCGGCATTGTCCGGAAGTTCCCTTCAGCCAGGCGCGGCAGTGATGCCGCAACCGGCTTTGCTTCTGAGGACTGCTCCAGTTTTTTGGCCTTCTCATTGGCCTGCTCCATCGTCATACAGGTATC
>NZ_JAENDM010000101.1:0-5444 GCF_019375075.1 Escherichia sp. XD33 | reverse complement strand
CTCAGCATTTTATTATGGTGATCCCCTGGGCGAAATGCGCCTGGTAAGCAGAGTTTTTGAAATGTAAGGCCTTTGAATAAGACAAAAGGCTGCCTCATCGCTAACTTTGCAACAGTGCCCTCTGCGGTGCTAAAAAGAACAAGATTCACCGCAACCCAGGACACTGCCATGTTAGATTACCGCTTCCCGACAGCTTTGCAGATGGTTCTCAGCGTAGCAATGGCGGAGCAGATGGGTGAACGTTCGACGAGTGCGATTCTGGCCTACGGCCTGGAAGCGAACCCGAGCTTTATCCGTAAACTAATGGTTCCGCTAACTCGTGACGGCATTATCGTCTCCACGCTTGGTCGCAACGGCTCAATTCATCTTGGCCGTCCGGCGGACAAGATCACCCTGCGTGATATCTATCTTTCGGTTATCGAAGATAAAAAACTGTGGGCGTCGCGTCCTGACGTCCCGGCCCGCTGCGTGGTCAGCGCCAACGCCTGCTGGTACTTCAAATCGGTTGCCGATGAAGCAGAGCAGGCTTCGTTAAACGTCCTCGCTCGCCATACCGTGGCCAGCGCGCTGGAGGCGGTCAAAAACGCCGATACCAGCGGCTGCGACCCGGTGCCGGAAATGATCGCCCGCTTTAAAAAAGCGCATTAATCATTTTCTGGTGACGAAAAAAAACCGCCTTCAAATTGTGAAGGCGGTTTTTTTGTTATCTGCTGCAGGCTAGGCGGGCAGATCCTCCTGGACCGGCTTCCTGCGGGTCACCAGTTTCCGTAGCGTCACGTAAAACACCGGCGTCAGGAACAGACCGAAGAGCGTCACGCCCAGCATCCCGGAGAACACCGTGATCCCGGTGACGCCGCGGACTTCCGCCCCCGCGCCGTGGCCGAGGATCAGCGGAATGGTCCCGGCGATAAAGGCGATGGAGGTCATCACGATCGGGCGCAGACGCAGGCGGCATGCCTCCAGCGCCGCTTCCATGATGCCTTTCCCCTGGATCTCCAGCTCGCGGGCAAACTCGACGATCAGAATGGCGTTTTTACAGGCCAGGCCCATCAGGACCACCAGACCCACCTGCACGAAGACGTTGTTATCGCCCCCGGTCAGCCAGACGCCAAACAGCGCGGAGAGCATCGTCATCGGTACGATAAGGATCACCGCCAGCGGCAGGGTCCAGCTTTCATACAGCGCGGCCAGTACGAGGAATGCCAGCAGCACCGCCACCGGGAAGACGATCAGCGCCGTGTTGCCCTGGGTGGCCTGCTGGAAGCTGAGATCCGTCCACTCAATATTCATCCCATTCGGCAGGATCTGCTTCGACAGCTCTTCCAGATGCGTCATCGCCTGCGAAGAAGAGAGGACCCGCGGATCGGCATCGCCAATCAGGTCCGCCGCCGGATAACCGTTGTAGCGGATCACCGGATCCGGCCCGTAGGTGGTACTGATATTCACCATACTGCCGATCGGTACCATTTCGCCCTGATTATTGCGGGTGCGCAGATTGGCGATATCTTCCACGCTCTCGCGGTATGGTCCGTCAGCCTGGGCCATCACGCGCCAGGTACGCCCGAACTGGTTAAAGTCATTGACATAAGACGAGCCGAGATAGGTCTGCAGCGTACCGAACAGATCGGTTAGCGATACCCCCTGCGCTTTCGCCTTATCGCGATCGACCTGCACGTCCAGCTGCGGCACGTTAGCCTGGTAAGTCGAGATCGGGAAGTGCATCCCCGGCGTCTGCATAATCGCCCCGGACATCGCATTCACCGCGCTTTGCAGCGCGCCATAGCCCAGCCCTCCGCGATCCTGGATGTACAGGGAGTAGCCGGAACCCTGACCCAGACCTAAAATCGGCGGCGGCAGGATGGAAAAGCCAAAGCCCTGCTGGATTTGCGCGATTTTGGCGTTGATCTCCGCGTTAATTTCCGCCGCCGTGTGTTTGCGCTGGTCGAACGGTTTCAGGCCAAAAAAGACCGTCCCGGTATTCGGCGTGTTGGTGAACTGCAGCGCGTTAAGCCCCGGGAAAGCGACCGCATAGTCGACCCCTTCGGTATTCATCCCGATCTCGCTCATTTTGCGGATCACCGCGTCGGTGCGCGCCAGCGACGACCCTTCCGGCATCTTCACGCCGCCAATGAGATACAGCTTATCCTGGGTGGGAATAAACCCGCCGGGGACGACTTTAAACATCACCCCAGCGGCGCAGAGCAGCAGCAGGTACACCGCAAACACTGCGCCACGGCGTCCAAGCGTTTTGCCTACCAGTCCCTGATAGCCGTTCGAGCTGCGCAGGAAAAAGCGGTTAAACGGACGGAAAATCCAGCCAAACAGGCGATCGATCAGCCGGGTAGGGAGGTCTTTCTTCGCGCCGTGCGGCTTTAACAGCAGGGCCGCCAGCGCCGGGGAGAGCGTCAGCGAGTTGATGGCCGAGATCACCGTCGAGATGGCGATGGTCACCGCGAACTGTTTGTAGAACTGGCCGGTGACCCCGGAGAGAAACGCCATCGGCACGAACACCGCACACAGCACCAGCGCAATGGCGATAATCGGCCCGGAGACCTCACGCATCGCCTGATGCGCCGCGGCAAGCGGCGCAAGCCCCTCTTCGATATTACGCTCGACGTTCTCCACCACCACGATGGCGTCGTCCACCACGATACCGATAGCCAGTACCAGCCCGAACAGGCTCAGGGTATTCAGCGAGAAGCCCAGCAGATAGAGAATGCTGAAGGTACCCACCACCGATACCGGCACAGCGATCAACGGGATAATCGACGCGCGCCAGGTCTGCAGGAACAGGATCACTACCAGCACCACCAGCACTACCGCCTCCAGCAGCGTCTGCACCACCGCGCGGATGGAGTCGCGGACGAAAACCGTCGGGTCGTACGGCGCCGCCCATTGCATATCTTCCGGGAAGCGGGTGGCCAGCTCGGCCATTTTGGCGCGTACCGCGTTCGACAGATCGATGGCGTTAGCGCCGGGTGACTGGAAGATACCGATCCCGACCGCATCCTTATTGTTGAGCTGGGAGCGCAGCGCATAGCTACCGGAACCCATCTCGATGCGCGCCACGTCGCGCAGGCGGACCAGCGAGCCATCCTGCGCCGTTTTCAGAATGATATTGCCAAACTCTTCTTCGGTATGCAGACGGCCCTGGGCGTTAATGGAGATCAGGAAATCGCTCTCCTGCGGCAGCGGCTCGGCGCCAAGCTGTCCGGCAGACACCTGGACGTTTTGCTCCTGCATCGCCGTCACCACATCCGAGGCCGTCAGACCGCGGGCAGCGACCTTATTGGGATCCAGCCAGACGCGCATCGCATATTCACCGGAGCCAAAAATCTGGATCTGGCCGACGCCGGGCAGGCGCGCCAGCTCATCCTTCACTTTCAGCGTGGCGTAGTTGCGCATATACAGCGAGTCGTACTTCCCGCCGGGGGAGAACAGATGCACCACCAGGGTCAGCGTCGGAGACTGCTTCTGGGTGGTGATCCCCAGACGGCGTACATCCTCCGGCAGACGCGCTTCGGCCTGCGCGACGCGGTTCTGCACCTGAACCTGCGCCTGATCCGGGTCGGTACCCGGGCGGAAGGTGACGGTGGTGACCAGCACGCCGTCGGAGCCGGCGACCGATTTCATGTACATCATGTTTTCAACGCCGTTGATCGCTTCCTCCAGCGGCGTCGCCACGGTCTCGGCAATCACTTTCGGGTTGGCGCCGGGATACTCCGCGCGCACCTGGACGCTCGGCGGGACGACATCCGGATATTCGCTCACCGGCAGCAGTGGGATAGCGATTAACCCGGTGATAAAAATTAAAATCGACAGCACCGCGGCGAAAATCGGCCTGTCGATAAAAAAGCGGGAAAAGTCCATGTCTTGGATTCTCTGATTAGGGATCAGTTAAGGGTGGCGCTGGAGGTCATGGCAACGGTTTTGGCGTTAACCGGCATACCCGGCATAAACACTTTTTGTAAGCCGTCGACGATGACGCTATCCCCAGGATTCAACCCCTTCTGAACGATGCGTAAACCGTCTGCCAGCCGCCCTGGGGTAATGTCGCGGCGCTGTGCTTTACCATCTTTATCAACGATATAGACGTATTTACGATCCTGATCGGTCAGTACCGCTTTGTCGTCGATCAGCGTGGCTTTGAACTCTGCGCTGCCCGGCAGACGCACGCGGGCAAACAGCCCCGGCGTGAACAGACGCTGCGAGTTATCCAGCAGCGCACGCATGCGGATGGTGCCGGTACTCGGCGTTAACTGATTATCGAGAAAATCCACTTTGCCCTGGTGGGGGTAACCCTCCTCGCCCACCAGGCCAATCTCCACCGGGAGCGCCTGATTATCGCTGGACGCGCCTTGCCCGCGGCGGGCGAGGTTTTGATAGTGGAGGTAGGTTGACTCGTCGACGTCAAAGTAGACGTACACCGTCTTTTGCGAGACCAGGGTGGTGAGCACGCTGGCGGTGTCGCCCGCGGTGACCAGGTTACCGCTGGTGATCAGCGCCCGGCTGGCGCGGCCGTCAATAGGGGCGGTCACTTTGGTGAAGTCGAGGTTAAGCTGCGCGGCATCCACCGCCGCCTGCGCGGCGCGAATGTCGGCCTGCGCCTGAACCGCGGCTGACCGGCGCTGCTCCCACTCTTCACGGGAGACGAGGTTGGTATGGACTAATTTATCGGTGCGGTTCGCCTCGCTTTGCGCGAGGCTGGCCTGCGTTTTGGCTCTTGCCAACGCCGCCTGCGCCTGCTCCAGCGCGGCGCGATAGGTTCTGTCATCTATCGTGAACAGCACCTGGCCCTTTTTCACCTCCTGGCCGTCAGTGTAATTCACTTTATCAATGTATCCCGAGACGCGAGGGCGAAGCTGAACGCTCTCCACCGCTTCAATGCGACCGTTAAAACTATCCCACTGACTGATCGACTTCACCAGCACCTTAGCGGCGCTGACCGTCGGGGCGGGAGGCGCAGCATTCTGTGCGACGCTGTCGTCGCAGCCGACGAGCAGAAAGGAGAGCATCATCGCGCCGAGCGCGGTCAGGTGAATGTTTCCCCAGGTTTTTTGCAGGCTCATTATTTTTATTCCGGTAAATGTAGCCGCCGGGCAAGACGCAGCGTGAGAAGCCGCGCCACTTCCTTTGTCCGGGCTGGCTTAAGGCCATTTGTGTCGATCATCGCCACAAAACTGTAACAATTTCGAATACACTATCGCGGCGATTGTAGGAAGGCGCTTAACTAAGTGCAAGAATAATTGTTGCACTTTATGTGCGGTCCAGGGGGGGGATAAAAAACCGCGATCCCGGCGTGGATTTAAATGTAACAATAAAACTGGCACTGTTGCAAATAGTCGGTGGTGATAAACTTATCATCCCCTTTTGCTGATGGAGCTGCACATGAACCCATTCAAAGGCCGGCATTTTCAGCGTGACATCATTCTGTGGGCCGTACG
>NZ_JAENDM010000100.1:0-5482 GCF_019375075.1 Escherichia sp. XD33 | reverse complement strand
GGCCATGGTGCGTGCGTTGAACAGGATGACAAAGGCTGGGATGCCAGAAAGCGTGCGTATTGCCTGAAAATCCAGCCAGCTACAGGGTCGTTCGCACGAAATCTTATTTATTCAACAAAGCCCTCTCACGTACGAAACTACGCCAGCGGTGAGTGGTTGACGTTAATCAATGAAGCCAATCTGATAGTTGATAATTTAATTACAGATAAGTTACCGCTGGAATTTTCTTCATGGGTCGCGAGAATGCGTACGCCAGAAGCGTTAGTAGACGCTATTCGCATTTACCAACAGAGCGCATCGACAGAGGTGAGAACGTATTTTGCCTTGCAGAATGATGGCTTTTTCACCAGTGATATCATCATGGTAGATGCACATAAAGCGGCATAAATAAAAAAGGCACCGGGGGAATCGGTGCCTTTTTATTATCTGGTTTGTCAGGAATCTGGCATGTTGTTGTTTTTCACAAACAACGTCAGCTTATCGCCTGGTTGCAGATTCGCAGTGTCGCTGTTCCAGCGCATCACATCTTTGATGTTCACGCCGTGGCGTTTAGCAATGCTTGAAAGCGAATCGCCTTTGCGCACACGATACGTAATGCTATCGCTGTTGTTTGCCAGTCGCTGTGCGCTACTGCCTGCACCAATCGTCAAACTTTGGCCTGGCTTCAGCTTAGATCCGCGCAGTTTGTTCCACTGCTGCAAATCTTTAGTGCTTACGCCGAGACGTGAAGCGATACTTGAAAGCGTGTCGCCAGAGCGTACGGTGTAAACACGGCTGTTAAGCGGCGTATTGTCGGCAACCAGCGTCGACTGTACAGCAGCAATTTCGCCTGAAGCCAGAGATTCACGCAGTTGATCTGCATGCTTCTTTGGCACCATCACGTACTGCGGGCCACTTGCGCCCAGCGTGGAGCCTTTTACGCCAGCGTTGAATGTCTTCAGCTTGCTGACGGAAATCCCCGCCATATCTGCTACCTTCGCCATTTCAACCGGGCTGCTCAGGTGCACACGCGCCAGAGCACGGCTTTCATCGGTCGTTGGCAGACGTACGCCATAACGCTTGCTGTTTTTGAGAATATCACTCAATGCCAGCATTTTAGGCACGTACTGCTTCGTTTCCTGCGGCAACGGTAACGACCAGAAGTCCGTGGATTTCCCACGCGCTTTGTTCGTTTTAATTGCCTTCATGACCCGACCTTCGCCGCTGTTATAAGCCGCTACGGTCAGAAGCCAGTCGCCGTCAAACATTTTGTTCAGACGCTGCATCATATTCAGCGCGGCAGTTGTTGAAGCAACAACATCGCGACGCGCGTCATAATTGCGGGTCTGTTTCAAACCATAATTGCGCCCCGTGCTCGGAATGATCTGCCAGATGCCTGCGGCATTGGCGCCAGACGTTGCGTGAGGATCAAAAGCGCTCTCCACTATGGGTAGTAGTACCAGTTCCATAGGCATGTTACGTTTTTTAACTTGCCCTGCTATCCAGTACATATACGGCTCTGCCCGTAAAGTTACATCGTGGAGATAGCTCTTATTGCGTAAATATTTCTGTTTCTGTTCGCGAATCCGGTCATTTTCCGGAATTCCCATCTTTAGCTCGTCGCCAATGAAAGCCCACAAGTCACCATCTGGCGCGATAGACGTCCCATCGTCCATCCATCGTGCCTGACTTGTAAACTTTGCTGCTTCCCCTTGACCAGCTGCAGAAAGGCTCTGTGCGTGCTGTTGAACGTTGCCGGTACTCTGGCAACCCACGAGCAGGACAGAGGCGAGTAATATCGCTTTTGCCTTCATGTGTGTGTCAATAGTTGCTTAAAAGACGACCGATCATAACGGCGAACGGAGCCGATGACAAGAAAGTTTTATCAGAACCTATCTTTCTTTGACCTTAACCATGCAAAACGCTCTTCAGGTTGTTGCAATAATGTTTCTTCATTAATTACATTAATTAAATCAATATCTTCCGTTCTTAAAAAAACATTAATTTGCCGCTCATTTTTCAGAATTACGGGTAGTGTTATTTGATTTTTTGCCCGTAACTCCTTAACTTTACGATAATAATCATTTATGGACAAATCGTGCGGAAGAATACTCAAAGCAAACTTCATATTTGATAAGGTATATTCATGAGCACAACATACCAATGTATCGTCAGGTAACGCACTTAACTTTTTAAGTGATTGATACATTTGTGATGCTGTCCCTTCAAACAACCGACCACACCCACCAGAAAACAGTGTGTCGCCGCAAAATAGATAAGGTTTACTGAAGTAACAGATATGTCCTAAAGTGTGACCCGGCGTAGCAATTACACTAAATTCATGCCCCAAAACGAAGGCAGTTTCGCCATCTTTGACTACCTGTGTTGTTCCCTTATCTTGTGTCTCTTGTGGACCATACACCACAATTTGTGGAAACTTTTCCACCAGTTCTTTTACGCCGCCAACGTGATCGTGGTGATGGTGGGTGAGAAATATGGCCTCCGGTTGCCAGTTATTGGCGGCAATGGCGTTTAATACTGGCTCTGCGTCTCCGGGATCGACAATCAGGCAGCGACCTGCTTCATCATTCAAAACCCAGATGTAATTGTCATCAAAGGCGGGAATACTGTTAAGATTCATAGATTACCTCTCAGTGTGAAACGGAAGGTTGTGATGAAACCGGCAAGAGTCCCTCAAACTGTCGTGGCTCCTGATTGCTGGGGCGATTTGCCCTGGGGAAAGCTTTATCGCAAGGCGCTGGAGCGCCAGCTCAACCCGTGGTTCACTAAAATGTATGGTTTTCATCTGCTTAAGATTGGCAATTTAAGCGCAGAAATCAATTGCGAAGCGTGCGCGGTTTCTCATCAAGTGAATGTTTCTGCGCAAGGAATGCCCGTCCAGGTACAGGCGGACCCACTTCATCTTCCTTTTGCCGATAAATCCGTTGATGTTTGTCTACTGGCACATACATTGCCGTGGTGCACCGATCCGCATCGTTTATTGCGTGAAGCCGATCGGGTATTGATTGATGATGGCTGGCTGGTCATTAGTGGCTTCAATCCCATCAGTTTTATGGGATTACGCAAACTTGTGCCGGTATTGCGCAAAACCTCGCCCTATAACAGCCGGATGTTTACTCTGATGCGGCAGCTGGACTGGCTCTCTTTGTTGAATTTTGAAGTGCTACACGCCAGCCGTTTCCACGTTCTCCCGTGGAACAAACACGGAGGAAAACTATTGAATGCGCATATTCCTGCGCTTGGTTGCTTACAACTTATTGTTGCCCGGAAACGGACTATTCCTTTAACGCTAAATCCGATGAAACAGAGTAAAAACAAGCCACGAATTCGCCAGGCGGTTGGAGCCACCCGGCAATGTCGTAAACCACAGGCTTAAACTTCAACTTGGTAGCCTGTATCTTCCAGTGTGGGATTCATCGCCGCGGCACGAGCCAGTTCATCACAGCGTTCGTTTTCCGGGTGTCCGGCATGGCCTTTAACCCATTCCCATTTGATTTGATGCTGCCCCAATGCAGCATCAAGACGTTGCCAGAGATCGACATTTTTTACTGGTTTTTTGTCTGCGGTTTTCCAGCCACGTTTTTTCCAGTTATGGATCCACTGGGTGATACCCTGGCGGACATACTGGCTGTCGGTACTCAAAATGACTTCGCAATGTTCTTTTAACGCCTCCAGCGCGACAATAGCGGCCATCAACTCCATACGGTTGTTGGTGGTGCGGGTGTAGCCAGCGCTAAAGGTTTTCTCGCGTCCGCGATAGCGTAAAATAGCGCCGTAACCCCCAGGTCCTGGATTGCCCAGACACGAACCATCGGTGAAAATTTCTACCTGTTTAAGCATCTCTGGTAGACTTCCTGTAATTGAATCGAACTGTAAAACGACAAGTCTGACATAAATGACCGCTATGAGCACTGCAATTACACGCCAGATCGTTCTCGATACCGAAACCACCGGTATGAACCAGATTGGTGCGCACTATGAAGGCCACAAGATCATTGAGATTGGTGCCGTTGAAGTGGTGAACCGTCGCCTGACGGGCAATAACTTCCATGTTTATCTCAAACCCGATCGGCTGGTGGATCCGGAAGCCTTTGGCGTACATGGTATTGCCGATGAATTTTTGCTCGATAAGCCCACGTTTGCCGAAGTAGCCGATGAGTTCATGGACTATATTCGCGGCGCGGAGTTGGTGATCCATAACGCAGCGTTCGATATCGGCTTTATGGACTACGAGTTTTCGTTGCTTAAGCGCGATATTCCGAAGACCAATACTTTCTGTAAGGTCACCGATAGCCTTGCGGTGGCGAGGAAAATGTTTCCCGGTAAGCGCAACAGCCTCGATGCGTTATGTGCTCGCTACGAAATAGATAACAGTAAACGAACGCTGCACGGGGCATTACTCGATGCCCAGATCCTTGCGGAAGTTTATCTGGCGATGACCGGTGGTCAAACGTCGATGGCTTTTGCGATGGAAGGAGAGACACAACAGCAACAAGGTGAAGCAACAATTCAGCGCATTGTACGTCAGGCAAGTAAGTTACGCGTTGTTTTTGCGACAGATGAAGAGATTGCAGCTCATGAAGCCCGTCTCGATCTGGTGCAGAAGAAAGGCGGAAGTTGCCTCTGGCGAGCATAAATACCTGTGAAAGGCGCTAAAAATAGCGACTTGGGCGATTTTTGCAGCAAACGATTCAAAAGATGAGAAAAACCGTTGACGAAGGTCGAGGCAATCCGTAATATTCGCCTCGTTCCCAACGGAACACAACGCGGAGCGGTAGTTCAGTCGGTTAGAATACCTGCCTGTCACGCAGGGGGTCGCGGGTTCGAGTCCCGTCCGTTCCGCCACTATTCACTCATGAAAATGAGTT
This sequence comes from Escherichia sp. XD33, assembly GCF_019375075.1. Lineage (NCBI taxonomy): Bacteria > Pseudomonadati > Pseudomonadota > Gammaproteobacteria > Enterobacterales > Enterobacteriaceae > Escherichia > Escherichia sp. XD33. The sequence continues at coordinate 614 of NZ_JAENDM010000100.1, read as the reverse complement.
CAGAGAGCCGCAAGATTTTTAATTTTGCGGTTTTTTTGTATTTGAATTCCACCATTTCTCTGTTCAATGATTTTACTCTGGCGTAGGTGCGTGATTCTCGCTTGTTGTCTCATTCATTAAAATTCAATAATGATATCGAACCATTCAGCTTAAATATATTTCTAGAGAATAAATTTATATTGATTAAATGAATGTATATTTCAAATTGATTTTGTTTGTTATTATTTAAGTGAGGTATATAATTAGAGTCCGTTATCAATGCTAAATATTCTAATCATTATGACAGGCGAGGGAGTGTCCAATTATGAATTCAAAAAAGCTTTGTTGCATATGTGTGTTATTCTCGCTGCTTGCAGGATGTGCCTCTGAATCTTGGTAATGACTCCAACTTATTGATAGTGTTTTATGTTCAGATAATGCCCGATGACTTTGTCATGCAGCTCCACCGATTTTGAGAACGACAGTGACTTCCGTCCCAGCCTTGCCAGATGTTGTCTCAGATTCAGGTTATGCCGCTCAATTCGCTGAGTGTAACGCTTGCTGATTACGTGCAGCTTTCCCTTCAGGCGGGATTCATACAGCGGCCAGCCATCCGTCATCCATACCACGACCTC
>NZ_JAENDM010000099.1:0-5797 GCF_019375075.1 Escherichia sp. XD33 | reverse complement strand
GTAGGTGGACCAGTTGGTGATTCTGAACTTTTGCTTTGCCACGGAATGGTCTGTGTTGTCGGGAGGATGCGTGATCTGATCCTTCAACTCAGCAAAAGTTCGATTTATTCAACAAAGCCTACCAGCATGAAAAAAACAGAAATGGACTTATGCCTTTGATTAGAAGGCGCACAATGTTACAGCTCTGAACCATAGACAACATGAATATTAATGTTACTATCTGGTTGAGACTGTTGATAAAACGTAAAAAGGAATGCTCTGTTCCTGCAACTGAACAGGCGTGAAACGCTATCCAACAGGATGGATACCGTTTTGTCAGCCAGTTTTATAGATCACACTTATGAGTATGCGTGTTTCATTTACGGCCAGGAATGCTGATGATGACAACATTACTACCCGTTTTCACTAAGCCTTCCCCGTTGGCGCTCAATGCTCTGCGCGCTGGTCGTATTTGCCGTTTCCTTCTTATCCCGGATGGAAGAATCCGCTGAACGTCGTTCGGCGGCAGTTGTAACACGCGTCGTTTGCTTACAGGGATTATGGCGGGTCGATTATGGATAAGAGTAAGCGCCATCTGGCGTGGTGGGTTGTCGGGTTACTGGCGGTGGCGGCTATCGTGGCGTGGTGGCTGTTGCGCCCGGCAGGTGTGCCGGAAGGCTTTGCTGTCAGTAATGGGCGCATTGAAGCGACGGAAGTGGATATTGCCAGCAAAATTGCCGGGCGTATCGACACCATTCTGGTGAAAGAAGGCCAGTTTGTTCGCGAAGGTGAAGTGCTGGCGAAGATGGATACTCGCGTGTTGCAGGAACAGCGACTGGAAGCCATCGCGCAAATCAAAGAGGCACAAAGCGCCGTTGCTGCCGCGCAGGCTTTGCTGGAGCAACGACAAAGCGAAACTCGTGCCGCACAGTCGCTGGTTAATCAACGCCAGGCAGAACTGGACTCCGTAGCAAAACGTCATACGCGTTCCCGTTCACTGGCCCAACGAGGGGCTATTTCTGCGCAACAGCTGGATGACGATCGCGCCGCCGCTGAGAGCGCCCGAGCTGCGCTGGAATCGGCGAAAGCTCAGGTATCGGCTTCTAAAGCGGCTATAGAAGCGGCACGCACCAATATCATTCAGGCGCAAACCCGCGTCGAAGCGGCACAAGCCACTGAACGGCGCATTGCCGCAGATATCGATGACAGCGAACTGAAAGCCCCGCGTGACGGACGCGTGCAGTATCGGGTTGCCGAGCCAGGCGAAGTGCTGGCGGCAGGCGGTCGGGTGCTGAATATGGTCGATCTCAGCGACGTCTATATGACTTTCTTCCTGCCAACCGAACAGGCGGGCACGCTGAAACTGGGCGGTGAAGCCCGGCTGATCCTCGATGCCGCGCCAGATCTGCGTATTCCTGCAACCATCAGTTTTGTCGCCAGTGTCGCCCAGTTCACGCCAAAAACCGTCGAAACCAGCGATGAACGGCTGAAACTGATGTTCCGCGTCAAAGCGCGTATCCCACCGGAATTACTCCAGCAGCATCTGGAATATGTCAAAACCGGTTTGCCGGGCGTAGCGTGGGTGCGGGTGAATGAAGAACTTCCGTGGCCTGACGACCTCGTGGTGAGGTTGCCGCAATGACGCATCTGGAACTGGTTCCCGTCCCGCCTGTCGCGCAACTGGCGGGCGTGAGCCAGCATTATGGAAAAACCGTTGCGCTGAACAATATCACTCTCGATATTCCGGCCCGCTGTATGGTCGGGCTGATTGGCCCGGACGGCGTCGGGAAGTCGAGCTTGTTGTCGTTGATTTCCGGTGCCCGCGTCATTGAACAGGGCAATGTGATGGTGCTGGGCGGCGATATGCGCGACCCGAAGCATCGCCGCGACGTCTGCCCGCGCATCGCCTGGATGCCGCAGGGGCTGGGCAAAAACCTCTACCACACCTTGTCGGTGTATGAAAACGTCGATTTTTTCGCTCGCCTGTTCGGTCACGACAAAGCGGAGCGGGAAGTGCGAATCAATGAGCTGCTGACCAGCACCGGGTTAGCACCGTTTCGCGATCGTCCGGCAGGGAAACTCTCCGGCGGGATGAAGCAAAAACTTGGGCTGTGCTGCGCGTTAATCCACGACCCGGAACTGTTGATCCTTGATGAGCCAACAACGGGGGTTGACCCGCTCTCCCGCTCCCAGTTCTGGGATCTGATCGACAGTATTCGCCAGCGGCAGAGCAATATGAGCGTGCTGGTCGCCACCGCCTATATGGAAGAGGCCGAACGCTTCGACTGGCTGGTAGCGATGAATGCCGGAGAAGTGCTGGCAACTGGCAGCGCCGAAGAGCTACGGCAGCAAACGCAAAGCGCTACGCTGGAAGAAGCATTTATAAATCTGTTACCGCAAGCGCAACGCCAGGCGCATCAGGCGGTAGTGATCCCACCGTATCAACCTGAAAACGCAGAGATTGCCATCGAAGCGCGCGATCTGACCATGCGTTTTGGTTCCTTCGTTGCCGTTGATCACGTTAATTTCCGCATTCCACGCGGGGAGATTTTTGGTTTTCTTGGTTCGAACGGCTGCGGTAAATCCACCACCATGAAAATGCTCACCGGACTGCTGCCCGCCAGCGAAGGTGAGGCGTGGCTGTTCGGGCAACCGGTTGATCCAAAAGATATCGATACCCGCCGTCGGGTGGGCTATATGTCGCAGGCGTTTTCGCTCTATAACGAACTCACCGTGCGGCAAAACCTTGAGTTACATGCCCGTTTGTTTCACATCCCGGAAGCGGAAATTCCCGCAAGAGTGGCTGAAATGAGCGAGCGTTTTAAGCTCAACGACGTTGAAGATATTCTGCCGGAGTCATTGCCGCTCGGCATTCGCCAGCGGCTTTCGCTGGCGGTGGCGGTGATTCATCGCCCGGAGATGTTAATCCTCGATGAGCCTACTTCTGGTGTCGATCCGGTGGCGAGGGATATGTTCTGGCAGTTGATGGTCGATCTCTCGCGCCAGGACAAAGTGACTATCTTCATCTCCACCCACTTTATGAACGAAGCGGAACGTTGCGACCGCATCTCACTGATGCACGCCGGAAAAGTGCTTGCCAGCGGTACACCGCAGGAACTGGTTGAGAAACGCGGAGCCGCCAGTCTGGAAGAGGCATTTATCGCCTATTTGCAGGAAGCGGCAGGGCAGAGCAACGAAGCCGAAGCGCCGCCCGTGGTACACGACACCACCCACGCGCCGCGTCAGGGATTTAGCCTGCGCCGTCTGTTTAGCTACAGCCGCCGCGAAGCGCTGGAACTGCGACGCGATCCAGTACGTTCGACGCTGGCGCTGATGGGAACGGTGATCCTGATGCTGATAATGGGTTACGGCATCAGTATGGATGTGGAAAACCTGCGCTTTGCGGTGCTCGACCGCGACCAGACCGTCAGTAGCCAGGCGTGGACACTCAACCTCTCCGGTTCCCGTTACTTTATCGAACAGCCGCCGCTCACCAGTTATGACGAGCTTGATCGTCGGATGCGTGCGGGCGATATCACGGTGGCGATTGAGATCCCGCCCAATTTCGGGCGCGATATCGCGCGTGGTACGCCTGTGGAACTCGGCGTCTGGATCGACGGAGCGATGCCGAGCCGTGCTGAAACGGTAAAAGGTTACGTGCAGGCCATGCACCAGAGCTGGTTACAGGATGTGGCGAGCCGACAATCGACACCCGCCAGCCAAAGCGGGCTGATGAATATTGAGACGCGCTATCGCTATAACCCGGACGTAAAAAGCCTGCCAGCGATTGTTCCGGCGGTGATCCCGCTTCTGCTGATGATGATCCCGTCAATGCTAAGCGCCCTTAGCGTGGTGCGGGAAAAAGAGCTTGGGTCGATTATCAACCTTTACGTGACCCCCACCACGCGTAGTGAATTTTTGCTTGGTAAACAGTTGCCATACATCGCGCTGGGGATGCTGAACTTTTTCCTGCTCTGCGGCCTGTCGGTGTTTGTGTTTGGCGTACCGCATAAAGGCAGTTTCCTGACGCTCACCCTGGCGGCGCTGCTGTATATCATCATTGCCACCGGAATGGGGCTGCTGATCTCCACCTTTATGAAAAGCCAGATTGCCGCCATTTTCGGAACGGCGATTATCACGTTGATCCCGGCGACACAGTTTTCCGGGATGATCGATCCGGTAGCTTCGCTGGAAGGGCCTGGACGTTGGATCGGCGAGGTTTACCCGACCAGTCATTTTCTGACTATCGCCCGCGGGACGTTCTCGAAAGCGCTGGATCTGACTGATTTGTGGCAACTTTTTATCCCGTTGCTGATAGCCATCCCGCTGGTGATGGGCTTAAGTATCCTGCTGCTGAAAAAACAGGAGGGATGATGCGCCATTTACGCAATATTTTTAATCTGGGTATCAAAGAGTTGCGCAGTCTGCTCGGTGATAAAGCGATGCTGACGCTGATTGTCTTCTCGTTTACGGTGTCGGTGTATTCGTCAGCGACCGTTACGCCAGGATCGTTGAACCTCGCGCCGATCGCCATTGCCGATATGGATCAATCGCAGTTATCGAACCGGATCGTTAACAGCTTCTATCGTCCGTGGTTTTTGCCACCGGAGATGATCACCGCCGATGAGATGGATGCCGGACTGGACGCCGGACGCTATACCTTCGCGATAAATATTCCGCCTAATTTTCAGCGTGATGTCCTCGCCGGACGCCAGCCGGATATTCAGGTGAACGTCGATGCCACGCGCATGAGCCAGGCATTTACCGGCAATGGGTATATCCAGAATATTATCAACGGTGAAGTGAACAGCTTTGTCGCGCGCTACCGTGATAACAGCGAACCGTTGGTATCGCTGGAAACCCGGATGCGCTTTAACCCGAACCTCGATCCCGCGTGGTTTGGCGGGGTGATGGCGATCATCAACAACATTACCATGCTGGCGATTGTATTGACCGGATCGGCGCTGATCCGCGAGCGTGAACACGGCACGGTGGAACACTTACTGGTGATGCCGATAACGCCGTTTGAGATCATGATGGCGAAGATCTGGTCGATGGGGCTGGTGGTGCTGGTGGTATCGGGATTATCGCTGGTGCTGATGGTGAAAGGTGTACTGGGCGTACCGATTGAAGGCTCGATCCCGCTGTTTATGCTGGGCGTGGCGCTCAGTCTGTTTGCCACCACGTCAATCGGCATTTTTATGGGGACGATAGCGCGTTCAATGCCGCAACTGGGGCTGCTGGTGATTCTGGTGCTGCTGCCGCTGCAAATGCTTTCCGGTGGTTCCACGCCGCGCGAAAGTATGCCGCAGATGGTGCAGGACATTATGCTGACCATGCCGACGACACACTTTGTTAGCCTCGCGCAGGCCATCCTCTACCGGGGTGCCGGATTCGAAATCGTCTGGCCGCAGTTTCTGACGCTGATGGCAATTGGCGGCGCATTTTTCACCATTGCGCTGCTGCGATTCAGGAAGACGATTGGGACAATGGCGTAAATACAATTGCCCGATGCGTAAGCTTATAGGGACTACGCATCGGTGCAATTTATTGAATTTTAGTTGTTTTTAGGCCGGATAAGGCGTTTATGAACTGACCCCCAAAACCTGGACAGTTTCAGTTAACCGGCTTTTTGATACTCAGTCCTGTATTCAGGGCAAGATTACGAAAGCCCGCTCCCCGCAAGGACTGACGCCAGATAGTTTCTGTCCATGGCTGCTTTTCGCATCTTACGTCTTAACCCTGCCTTGAATACCTTATCATTCGTCAAAATATTAATAGCAATGTGCCGTATCCCTGAAAATAATTCTGCTGCATT
>NZ_JAENDM010000098.1:0-5802 GCF_019375075.1 Escherichia sp. XD33 | reverse complement strand
TTATCAGCAAGCGTTACACTCAGCGCATTGAGCGACATAATCTGAATCTGAGACAACATCTGGCAAGGCTGGGACGGAAGTCACTGTCGTTCTCAAAATCGGTGGAGCTGCATGACAAGATCATCGGGCATTATCTGAACATAAAACACTATCAGTAAGTTGGAGTCATTACCTGAGAAATATTCTTAATTCTTCCATAGCTACTCCTTAGTAAACACAGCAAAGAATACCCATAGGTAAACAAAAGTCAATACCCACAGGTTGTTTACCTTGCAGTAATCGCATCTATTATTTACCTATGGACAAATATGAATTTAGACGACAGCAACTCATCAAAATTCGTGATGAGAAATGCGATGGTAAAGCGGTTAACGTGGCCAGAAAGATCGGGCGCGAGCCTTCTTATGTATCAAGAATGTTGTACCCAGAGGGGAAAAAGGGAAAAAAACGGATCGCTGATGATATGGTGGAGATTATCGAAGAGTCCTTTGGGTTACCCCGGGGATGGATGGATGGTATCGTTTCATCATCAACGAACACAGCCTCCAGTTATGAAACAAGGGTTCTAACGCCACGACAACGTATTTTTTTAGATCTCTTAGACGAACTGCCAGAAAGTGAAGCGGATAACTTATTAAAAACTCTTGAAGAGAAAAAACAGTATTACAATATGATCTACGAAGAAATCCGTAAAAAGAAAGCACAAAACGCATCATAGCTCACCAAACAACTAGTCACCAGTTAAGACACCGCAAAAAGTTACCCATGGGTATTTACTTTTTAAATACCTATGGGTATCCTTCTTTTCATACCAACCCACCCCGCCCCACAGAATGCAGGGCAATACTTCGAGTTACCAGGCAGTGGTCAGGGGTTAAGTAGCCAGCCCGAGGCGTAAGAACATGACGGCGGGATTCAAATTTTGCAGTGCAGCAGTTAGTTCCGCCACCCGGCGTTAAGGGGAGAGATAAGATGGTGCATTACGAAGTAGTTCAGTATTTGATGGATTGTTGCGGTATCACTTACAACCAGGCTGTGCAGGCTTTACGCAGCAACGACTGGGATCTCTGGCAGGCAGAAGTCGCTATACGTAGCAACAAGATGTGAGATTCGCAAAATGCAAAAAATCGACCTCGGCAACAACGAATCCCTGGTGTGCGGCGTGTTCCCCAACCAGGATGGAACGTTCACTGCCATGACGTATACCAAAAGCAAAACATTTAAAACCGAAACTGGTGCGCGCCGATGGTTGGAGAAGCACACAGTAAGCTAACGATTAAAACGTCTACTCCTGCTGTTCCAGAATAACTTCATAAAATGGGAGTATTTTTCGGTGACGAGATAATAAGAACAGTTTGCGCTATCACTCTGATGTTGAATGATGCCCTTCCGTTCTAATTTTTTCATAACCGGGTTACGGCAAGGAGAAGTGATAATAAGATTTCCTGTTTTAAGGAAATCTTTAAATACAGCGATTTCTTTCTCAGATAAACGAAGCAATACTCGTTGCTCTGGTAGTAATGAATAATGCTTTTGAATATGTGCTCGCAATCTTGAGAAGGAAATGGCGACCACGAAAGAAAAGGCAAAAACGATAATCTGAAAGAGCCAAGGTATTTCAGTATAAGCATTGAATGCGACAGTAAACTCTTTCGGTATCAGCCAGAGAGTGAGACCAAAAATGATAATCGTATACATAAGTCTTTCGAGTGGCTCGTTAGCAAAAAGTTTCAACAATGGAGTAAATACATCCAACATATCAATAACTCTCAACTGTAAGGGTATTGAAATGTTAACACAAGCTCTCGCTGTAGGGGTATAGCCGAGACCACCGAAGCCCGGAGGTGGTGAAATAAAACCGGGCACAACACGAAGGCGCATTTCCGATATCCATAAAGAGTCGGTCTTGTCTGTTAAATTTAAATGGTGGAGTGCGCCTCCGGTTGTAAATAACGACATTGCTGTGTGTAGTCCTGGCGGCATCAGTTTTTTTCTTGAAGTTCGGCTGATGTCCGCCCTTTTTAAAGTGAATTTTGTGATGCGGTGAATGCGGCTAAGCGCACGTGGCACAGTTAAAAGTCATGTTAGTCCTTATTGGTTTGGGTGGGAAAGCCGACTGTAATTGTTAACTGGTTGCAGTCACCTGGAGGCACCAGGCACCGCATCAACAAAGTTCATTTGTAAAAATGGAGATAATTATGATTGCACATCACTTCGGAACTGATGAAATACCACGTCAGTGTGTGACTCCTGGCGATTATGTTCTTCATGAAGGCCGGACATATATTGCCTCGGCAAACAATATTAAAAAGCGAAAACTATATATTCGTAACCTGACCACAAAAACATGCATTACTGACCGCATGATTAAAGTCTTCCTCGGTCGTGATGGTTTACCTGTAAAGGCGGAGTCATGGTGATGACTAAGAAAATAAAATGTGCTTACCACCTTTGCAAAAAAGACGTTGAAGAAAGCAAAGCTATTGAAAGAATGCTTCACTTCATGCACGGGATTTTATCAAAAGACGAACCGAGAAAATATTGCAGTGAAGCTTGTGCCGAAAAAGACCAGATGGCACATGAACTTTAATTAATTGACTATTCGAAACTGAATTTATGCCAGAAATGGCAGGTATTCGCTCAACCTTAATTAAGGAGAAAAACATGATTACCAATTATGAAGCCACTGTTGTAACTACCGATGACATTGTTCACGAGGTGAATCTGGAAGGAAAGCGCATTGGCTACGTAATTAAAACAGAAAATAAAGAAACCCCATTCACTGTGGTTGATATCGATGGTCCATCAGGCAACGTAAAAACACTTGATGAAGGTGTCAAAAAAATGTGCCTGGTGCATATCGGAAAGAATCTGCCCGCAGAAAAAAAAGCCGAATTTCTGGCAACTCTAATTGCAATGAAATTAAAAGGTGAAATCTGAAAGAAATAGCCTGCGTATGGCGCAGGCTATGAACAGTGTGTATCCGGCAAGATCATTCACTGAACAAAACGAATTTTAATCTGAGTTGAGGTTAAAAAACAATGAGCACAAAACCACTCTTCCTGTTACGGAAAGCGAAAAAATCATCCGGTGAACCTGACGTCGTCCTGTGGGCAAGCAACGATTTTGAATCGACCTGTGCCACTCTGGACTACCTGATCGTTAAGTCAGGTAAAAAACTGAGCAGCTATTTTAAAGCTGTTGCCACGAATTTTCCTGTCGTTAATGACCTGCCCGCTGAAGGTGAGATCGATTTTACCTGGAGTGAACGCTATCAACTCAGCAAAGACTCCATGACATGGGAACTAAAACCGGGAGCAGCACCAGACAACGCTCACTATCAAGGCAATACCAACGTCAACGGCGAAGACATGACTGAGATTGAGGAGAATATGCTACTCCCAATTTCTGGCCAGGAACTGCCCATTCGTTGGCTTGCTCAACACGGCAGCGAAAAACCGGTAACGCACGTTTCACGCGACGGACTCCAGGCATTACACAGTGCTCGGGCTGAAGAACTACCGGCTGTTACTGCCCTGGCTGTTTCCCACAAAACCAGCCTGCTCGACCCGCTGGAAATTCGCGAACTCCACAAACTGGTTCGTGACACTGACAAAGTTTTCCCTAATCCTGGTAATTCAAACCTGGGACTGATAACTGCTTTTTTCGAAGCATACCTGAACGCTGACTACACCGATCGAGGACTGCTGACAAAAGAGTGGATGAAGGGTAATCGTGTTTCACACATCACTCGCACGGCTTCCGGTGCTAATGCTGGCGGCGGAAACCTCACCGATCGCGGCGAAGGTTTCGTACACGATCTGACGTCACTGGCGCGCGACGTAGCCACTGGCGTACTGGCCCGTTCAATGGATCTGGACATCTATAACCTTCATCCGGCACACGCTAAACGCATTGAGGAAATTATCGCTGAAAATAAACCGCCCTTTTCTGTTTTCCGCGACAAATTCATCACCATGCCTGGCGGGCTGGATTATTCCCGCGCCATCGTGGTTGCGTCCGTAAAAGAAGCACCAATTGGGATCGAGGTCATCCCCGCGCACGTCACTGAATATCTGAACAAAGTACTGACTGAAACCGATCATGCCAACCCTGATCCGGAAATCGTGGATATTGCCTGCGGTCGCTCCTCTGCCCCGATGCCGCAGCGAGTAACAGAAGAAGGAAAACAGGATGATGAAGAAAAACCGCAACCATCTGGAACAACGGCAGTTGAACAGGGAGAGGCTGAAACAATGGAACCGGACGCACGCCATATGACGGCTGAACGTATGATCCGTATCGCCACCACAGAAATTCGTAAAGTTCCGGCGTTAGGAAACTGTGACACTATGAGTTTTGTCAGTGCGATCGTACAGTGTTCACAGCTCGGACTTGAGCCAGGTAGCGCCCTCGGTCATGCATATTTACTGCCTTTTGGTAATAAAAACGAAAAGAGCGGTAAAAAGAACGTTCAGCTAATCATTGGCTATCGCGGCATGATTGATCTGGCTCGCCGTTCTGGTCAAATCGCCAGCCTGTCAGCCCGTGTTGTCCGTGAAGGTGACGAGTTTAGCTTCGAATTTGGCCTTGATGAAAAGTTAATACACCGCCCGGGAGAAAACGAAGATGCCCCGGTTACCCACGTCTATGCTGTCGCAAGACTGAAAGACGGAGGTACTCAGTTTGAAGTTATGACGCGCAAACAGATTGAGCTGGTGCGCAGCCTAAGTAAAGCTGGTAATAACGGGCCGTGGGTAACTCACTGGGAAGAAATGGCAAAGAAAACGGCTATTCGTCGCCTGTTCAAATATCTGCCCGTATCAATTGAGATCCAGCGTGCAGTATCAATGGATGAAAAGGAACCACTGACAATCGATCCTGCAGATTCCTCTGTATTAACCGGGGAATACAGTGTAATCGATAATTCAGAGGAATAATTCAGGCTGGCGGTGTAATGCACCGCCAACTTGAAATATTTTTTATGAGAAAAATTATGAGATATGACAATGTTAAACCATGTCCATTTTGTGGTTGTCCATCAGTAACGGTGAAAGCCATTTCAGGATATTACCGAGCGAAGTGTAACGGATGCGAATCCCGAACCGGTTATGGTGGAAGTGAAAAAGAAGCACTCGAAAGATGGAATAAACGAACCACTGGAAATAATAATGGAGGTGTTCATGTATAAAATTACCGCCACTATTGAAAAGGAAGGTGGCACTCCTACTAACTGGACAATATATTCAAAATCTAAACTAACGAAATCAGAATGCGAAAAAATGCTCTCAGGTAAAAAAGAAGCAGGCGTTTCCAGAGAGCAGAAAGTAAAACTGATAAATTTTAATTGCGAGAAACTTCAGTCCTCGAGAATTGCATTGTATTCAAATTAAAACTTCATAGCTGATTATTAATAATCAACATCGGGCGTCAATTTCAGTCTAACATTGGCGCCTGCCAGAGGTGATGCGATGGCACAAGTAATCTTTAATGAAGAGTGGATGGTTGAATACGGCCTGATGCTTCGCACTGGTCTGGGGGCCAGACAAATTGAAGCATACCGCCAGAACTGTTGGGTGGAGGGCTTCCACTTCAAACGAGTATCTCCTTTAGGTAAGCCAGACAGCAAACGAGGGATTATCTGGTACAACTATCCAAAGATAAATCAGTTTATCAAAGACTCTGGATTTGCCCCTATATTTCCAGACACCTGTTATCACTTAACCCATTACTGGCCTGCTGCCGCAGATATTCCCGTGGCGAGCGATAACCCAGTGCACTATGCGGATGCCATTCGTTATA
>NZ_JAENDM010000097.1:0-5822 GCF_019375075.1 Escherichia sp. XD33 | reverse complement strand
TAACGGCTCCGGCTGTCCAGCCAGACCGGTGACAGGGCGGTCATGGTTACCTCCGGGTGTCCGAGCACGCCCTGTGTTTTCAGCTCACTGCGAATGGCCTGTGTCAGTATGGCCTGTTCCCGTACTCCGCTGACCTGTGCCACGCTCTCTTCTCCGGCTTTCACGCTGGCCGCAAAATCTCCGGCCAGCCGGGCATAGCGGACATTACGGTCCGGTTCACTGATGATGGTGGCCGGTCGCTGTTCTCCCCCCTGCCAGCGATATGAGTTCACCCCGGCATCCTTCATGGCCATCAGCGCACTGCCTGTACCGGTTCGCTGCCCACTGTCGGTTATCAGGACCTGTACGTTATGACGTGCGGCACCGTCCAGCAGGGTTAATGTCTCTTTCAGGGAGAGTTTTTCGCCCTGGTCAACGATAACGGTACTGCCCGGCGTGAAAGCCATGCCTTCCAGCAGCTGACGACGTCCGGTTATCAGCTCACCGGACAGCCGTTCATCCTGCTTCAGGTTCATCTGCGAGCGACGGTCAGCAGCGATAATCTGCACTTCCCGCCCCTGCTCCCGGGCCATCATGACCAGTTCAGCCACCCGCTCACGCTGCCCGGCTGCACCGCCCTGCCCGGACACAATGGCCAGCGACGGACGGTCCTGTGCCAGAACACTGACCGCATCGCTGTAACCAGCCGTCCGGGGGACACTTTTCTCCGGATGTACGGTCACCCGGTTCTGTTTCATGATGTCACGACTGAGTGCCCGGACGGACAGCTCATCGAGCACATGAATTCCTGATGTGAACAGCCCCTTCTCACGATCGAGGGGGATAAGCTGCTCACGACTGATGGCCTCATCGATACCGGCGCGTGCCCGTTCAATCACACCATTTTCCGGCGGCAGTATACCGACCGTTCTGGCCAGCACGTCCGTGTACGTAAACTGCACTTTTCGTTCACTTAATCCGGCAATCGCCTGTGTCACCGCCTGCTGCACATCCGGCCCCTCCTGTGAAACAGCCCCGGGCGCCTGCGTGCGGGTCTCCGCACGCTGATCCGCCGCGTCACGATATGCCCGGATGTCGAACCCGGTTTCCTTCAGCGTCTGCATCCATTCAGCCATTCTGACTTCAGGATCGACGTGCTGTTTGGATTTTCGCGTATCCAGTGCCGCCACATCCCGGGATTTCAGCGAGGCATCTTCCCCGACGGCCTCCCGGATAGCCTGTGAGCGTCCGGAAAAGGCCTCCACCGGTACGCCCGGCATCTCCCACATACCGTGCTTACCCACCACTTCGGTTTCATAGCCCAGCGCCTCAACCTGCTCTTTCAGTTTTTCCCGGTAGAGCCTGCCAAAGGCAATCTGATTAGCGTACACATTCTCAATGAACCCCGTTTTCCCCACTTTGTCACTGCTCAGTGTCTTCCATTCGCCGTTATGCTGCGTGACATTAGCCACCACCGTATGCGTGTGTAGCTGTGGTTCCTGATCGCGACTGGTGTCGTGGTTAAACAGTGCCATCACCAGATTACCGGTCAGCACCGTTTCTGACTGTCCGTCCGTCATAACCCGTGTGGAGGCCAGCGCCTCCACCTGACGAACAGCAAAGTCCACGGCCTGGTTATGTGCATCAATCAGGCGCTTATCGCCACCTAACATGGCCATCATGGAGACACTTTTGGGGGCGGAGAAGGTCAGGTCGTAGCCGGGACGATGCTTATTACTGCCATCCTGCATGCGGCTTAGATCCGCTCCGTCCGGCAGCCTTCCCTCCAGAAGACGGGTAAAAACATCCTTATCGACACTGCCCTGCAGTCCCAGCTGTTCAGCCCCCCTGCCGGCCCAGCGTTCTCCCATGCTGCCCAGCACATAGTAATTATCCTTGTCGGTATAATAGTTACCGGCACTTCCGGCCGATCTGACCTGCGCGATACTCATCATCAGAAATCATCTCCCGGCTCAACATCCTCCCCACGCTCCCGGTGCACATTAATGTTCACCTCTTCACGACGCTGCATCTGCTGCTGGATGTCCGGATGATTTTCCTGTTGCCATGCCTCATAAGCGGCCATATCCACCACTTCACCGGATTCACTGATCCCGGGTGGCAGTTGCTGTTCCATCTCTTCTTCCGGTTTCATTTTCAGCTCCTGCTCGATCCCCCCTGCCGGAACATTCACACCTGAATCTGACTTCTTATCGTTGATGGCAGAAGACACCGGCTGTTGCGGCTGTTGCGGCTGTTGCGGCTGTTGCGGCTGTTGCGGCTGTTGCGGCTGTTGCGGCTGTTGCGGCTGTTCAGCCTGAGTCACGTCTTCTCCGGAAACAACTTCCGGCACATCCGGTTCGAAGAGGCTGGCCATCTGACGACCTTCTGCTTCCCTTGCGGCAAGTACGGCACTCAGACGGTTCTCCATTTCCGGGTTGATGTCACGCGGAATAAACTCCGGAGCGACCTTCGGTCGTGTCTGATATTTCAGAGAGAGTTTTACTGCCGGATACGGTCCGGGCAGGGTGACATAACAGGTCAGATCCGGCAGAGACTGAATGTCGGAATAACTGACCAGCGTCTGGCGCTCCATATCCTTACCGGTCGATACCCCGTCACGTACCGGATCAGCACCGTAGGAATACTGCTCGCTGGCTTTCAGGTGCTCTTTCTCACCAATCTCACCGGCAGCGAACTCTGCAATCTTATGGCTGGGAGAACGGAAAAAGGCACGGGTGTTCATGACGTCAAACAGCGTGGCAGCCGCTTTCTCACCGTAGATATCTTCCAGCTGGGCATAGGACTGGATACCAAACACATAACAGCCACCGAACTTACGGGCTTCCGGCAGGATCTCCACCAGGTCCGGCAGTTTGTGTAACGTGGGTAGCTCATCACAGAAAAACCACACACGACGGTTACGGTTTTCTCCCATTGCCAGCAGACCACGAATGGCAATGGACAGCCACATGGAGATCACCGGCTTCAGGGAGGCATGGGTGTCGGCATTCGACGAGATAAACAGCCAGCCGTTTTTCTGATCTTCCCGGACACCCCGCATCCAGTCACGGATGGTAAAAGACTCACCGTTATGCTCAATCCCCTGCAGGTAACGGATGGCTTTCACGTAGTTGGTCAGCACAGCACGGATGGAAATCGCCGTTTTCTCAATTTTCTCTTCCACCAGGTTGGCCGCCGGTGAATTACGCAGGAAGGTACGCAGTTTTTCGATTTTGATGGAAAGCAGTGTGTCCACCAGTTTGCTGTAGCTGCGGTTGGGGTCATTACGCATCAGGTACGCCGCTTCCGCAAAAATGGTACGTCCTGAACCCTGCCAGAACGGGTCCTCTTTTGTGCCCATCGGGATCAGCGTGTTCGCGGTATTATCAAAATCCGGCTGTGTCAGGCACTCCTTCCACAAATCCCAGGCGGCACAGCGGGCATCCAGCGGATTCAGGATTTTATCGATGGAGGGATCATAGTAACTTTTAACAAATTCCCCTGAACGGTCATAAATCACCACCATATCTCCACGCTGACGGGCGTAGTTGGCCAGACGACGGATAACTTCCGACTTACCGGCCCCGACCGTGCCGTGCAGACAGAAGTTCTGGATTTCGGAATCCCGGATAATCGGCAGGTCGCCAATCCGTATATCGGAGTCCTTGCCGTCTTTTTTCAGCATCCGGGCAACGTCTTTCGGATTGTCTGTCAGCTGACGACCACCTGTGACTTCATTTTCGCTCTGTTGTTTACCCTGACGCCCCAGAATCCAGGAGACAACAAAGAAGGTAATCAGGCAAATAACCAGTGCCACAACTGTGGCCAGAACGAATGCGGACCATAGCTGCTCTCCGCACCAGATCATATATTTATCATGCAGTACCTGAGCAGCGTTCATCCGGAAGGTTTTGCCGTAATACTGGATCTCATAGACCGGCTGGGACCTGATTAAATCCCGCATACCTTCCAGCGTGGTACACCACCAGTAAATACAGCCGTTCACAAACGTCTGCCAGCTTATTTTTACCCATAAAACCAGACCAACGAGTATCCAGAAAAAAATAAACAGGCAGTAAAGCATGATATTGGCGATCTGGCTGAACATGCGGATACGCATGGACGCAATCTGACCGCCCTGGGTCATATCCTTTGCGTTAAAACTCATGATGAAACTCCGGGAAAATCTGGAACAGGGCAGAAAAGGATGATGTGGGGTTAATTCACAGAAACAGACCAGGTGTACCCTGTATGCCGGTGGTGATACCCGCCTGCAGCCCTGCCGGAAGAGACCTTCTCTGTAACAATGTCAGTCAGGCGCAATACTTCAGACCAGTCACTCCCATGCGGAAACTGGATCTGAACAAAAAGGCGTACCCGCTCACGGTGATCCAGAACTGTGTCCGGTTCATAAAAACGGCCACTGTCAGGAGAAACACGGGACGTTTTATTGATGAGATCATACTTATCGGCAGGAGACTGCGATGAAATCGCCCAGGTGATATTCTCCGCCTGGTGGCCATCAATACGACTGCTCCCCGGCGTCCATGCAATTTCCTGCGCACTCGCCACGATGATCTCCCTGGAAACTTCAGCCAGCTTTCTGGGTGTAAAGAATACCGGTGCCAGCACACACAGGGACAACAAATTACAGCTGACCGCTTCCGGTTTAAGCGAATTGCTCCCGGATTTTTCAGGAAAAGATATTTTTGTCAGTATTTCAGTTAATTCCTTATGCCTGAGAGAATTAATAAAGTACATGATAAGCATCATGAGAAACAATATAACAATAAGCCCTCCGATAACCACTAAAAGGTCAGTATCAATATTATTGCTGTACAGATAGTCTTTAGTGGTCACTGTATTATTCTGTATCACCGGGGGGTATTCAGTTACAGGCTTCTCAGTAAATTGATTATTCTCACCAACATATTCAGCGATATTGTCTGATGTCATAATGACTTTCTCCGGAAGATCCCGGCTTCGCCGGCAACACTTCACGGTCGCACAAAGAATTTGCACAACCGCTCAGTGTTTTCATATTTATTTCGGAAACGTCGGGAAGTGACAAAATTTATTTTGTTACGTCCCGGGGTTGGACAACGAGCAACGCGAGGCGTCAGCAAGGAGGCCGGTCAGACCAGCCTCCTGACGAGGTTCAGAGAATATTTGCGATTGATTTGGCCAGCTGGTCTTCGAGAACAGGCTTCGCCTCTTCAAATTTCAGGTTAACCTTGTTCGCATTTGAGACCACACGGGTCTGGTATTTATGCTGGTTACCTGTTTCAGTACTGGTCTGAATTTTCGCACCTGATGTGCCCTGACGCAGGGCGGCAACATTATCCGTTGTCACCGTTGCCTTAGTACGCTCTGCAATCTGCACATCCGTGATCATGGTATAGTTCACATCTTCCACCATCGCATCTGCAGCCATACCCACCAGACCGGCAGCAAGGCCCACACCGAGTGTGGCACCGGCAGAACTGGAATTATATCCGGTGATACCGGCACCTAACGCTGCACCAACTGCTGCGCCTTCATAACCACGGTTCAGCCATCCCTGAGATTCCCGCAGATCCATCTTATCGGCCTTCAGCACATTCGCCTGAATCCAGTAGTAGGCTTTATCCGGAGAAGTCACCACCTGATATCCTTTTGCTTTCACAGCATCAGCAATTTTGCCCTGCAGCCCACTCATGTCTTTATCAGACGTGTTTTTGATCTGCAGAAATACCGTGCGTTCGCTGGCGGGTTCAAGCCAGATGGTCTCACTCATCTGAGTCTTCACCTCAAGGTTACGCTTCTTGATTGCTGTGCTCATCGCACCACACCCTGAAAGG
>NZ_JAENDM010000096.1:0-6367 GCF_019375075.1 Escherichia sp. XD33 | reverse complement strand
TCGAAAACAGCTATCTGGCCTCGGATGCGGTGGATGACGACCCGATGACACCCCTGCTGGGGCACTCGATCACTTACCGTATCGCTGTCGGTTCACAGGCGGGGCGAAAGGTGTTCACTTTGCAAACTCTGCCGACCAGTGGTGATCCGTTCGGTGACGGGATTGGCAAGGTAGCCGGGTTCAGCCTGCACGCCGGCGTGGCGGCCAGGGCCGATGAACGCAAGAAGCTCGAACGGCTGTGCCGGTACATCAGCCGCCCGGCGGTATCCGAGAAGCGGCTGTCGTTAACACGAGGCGGCAACGTGCGCTACCAGCTCAAGACGCCGTACCGGGACGGCACCACGCACGTCATTTTCGAACCATTGGATTTCATTGCAAGGCTGGCCGCCCTGGTACCGAAGCCCAGAGTCAACCTAACCCGCTTCCACGGGGTGTTCGCACCCAACAGTCGGCACCGGGCGTTGGTCACGCCGGCAAAACGGGGCAGGGGCAACAAGGTCAGGGTGGCTGATGAACCGGCAACACCAGCACAACGGCGAGCGTCGATGACATGGGCGCAACGGCTCAAGCGTGTTTTCAATATCGACATCGAGACCTGCAGCGGCTGCGGCGGCGCCATGAAAGTCATCGCCTGCATTGAAGACCCTATAGTGATCAAGCAGATCCTTGATCACCTGAAGCACAAAGCCGAAACCAGCGGGACCAGGGCGTTACCCGAAAGCCGGGCGCCACCGGCTGAGCTGCTCCTGGGTCTGTTTGACTGACGAGCCTGAAGGCCAACGATACCAATCAAAATGCTGCGTTCACAGCGCCGCGGCAGGGATCCGCCGTGCTGGTTGTCGGAAAAGGAGCCGCTAGTGGGAAAGAGGAGGGTAAATTTTCAGCGTTGCTGGCTCCCCGTCAGCCGGATTGGGTTGCATCGCAGGGGTGTCGAAAGAGTCAACTGCGGTCCAAAGCTGTTGGACTTGGGTGAAAAGGGCGTTTATTCTTCCTATACGTGCCGCGTTCCAGGCGGCGACTATGAGGGCTATGTCGATGCCCATGTGCGCCGGCTGGAGGCGCTACGCCGGGCCGGTATCGTCGAGCGGATCGACGCCGACCAATGGCGCATCCCCGATGATCTGGTCAGCCGTGCCGCCGCCCATGACGCCGGCCGAGACAGTCAGGCCAGCGTTCGCGTCCTTTCCCCGGTCGATCTGAACAAACAGATCGGATCGGACGGCGCGACCTGGCTGGACCGGCGGCTGATCCACGGCGAGACGGCCGACCTTGCGCCAACCGGCTTCGGGCAACAAGTCCGCGAAGCCATGGACCAGCGCCGCGAGCACCATATCGAACAGGGCGACGCCACCCGCAGCCGGGACAGCCGCGTCTTCTACCGGCGCAACCTTCTCGCCATCCTGCGGGAGCGCGAGGTAGCCGGCGTCGGATCGGATATGGCTTTGAGTAAGGGCCTGCCGTTCCGCGCCGCCACGGACGGCGAGAGCGTCAGCGGCAAGTTTACCGGAACCGTGCATCTATCGAGCGGCAAGTTCGCCGTGGTCGAGAAATCCCATGAGTTCACCCTTGTCCCGTGGCGGCCGATCATCGACCGCCAACTCGGCCGCGAGGTTATGGGCATCGTGCAGGGCGGGTCGGTGTCGTGGCAGTTAGGGCGGCAGAGGGGGCTGGAACGCTGAGTGCGCCCATGCCGCATTGCGAAGCAAAAGATAATCGGATAAAATGTAGCAATTCATATTCGTAAGCGTGGAGTAATCAGATGGGAAATTCCAAGTCAGCAGACAAGTAAGCCGCAACAACCAGTATTGTTGTTGCGGCGCTCTGTAAGGCTAGTCTCATCTGATTGCTGACGAGCAGACGTCGCCCGGTATTCCTTAATCGAGGGTTGATTCGTCATGACCACCACACGCCCCGCGTGGGCCTATACGCTGCCGGCAGCACTGCTGCTGATGGCTCCTTTCGACATCCTCGCTTCACTGGCGATGGATATTTATCTCCCTGTCGTTCCAGCGATGCCCGGCATCCTGAACACGACGCCCGCTATGATCCAACTCACGTTGAGCCTCTATATGGTGATGCTCGGCGTGGGCCAGGTGATTTTTGGTCCGCTCTCAGACAGAATCGGGCGACGGCCAATTCTACTTGCGGGCGCAACGGCTTTCGTCATTGCGTCTCTGGGAGCAGCTTGGTCTTCAACTGCACCGGCCTTTGTCGCTTTCCGTCTACTTCAAGCAGTGGGCGCGTCGGCCATGCTGGTGGCGACGTTCGCGACGGTTCGCGACGTTTATGCCAACCGTCCTGAGGGTGTCGTCATCTACGGCCTTTTCAGTTCGATGCTGGCGTTCGTGCCTGCGCTCGGCCCTATCGCCGGAGCATTGATCGGCGAGTTCTTGGGATGGCAGGCGATATTCATTACTTTGGCTATACTGGCGATGCTCGCACTCCTAAATGCGGGTTTCAGGTGGCACGAAACCCGCCCTCTGGATCAAGTCAAGACGCGCCGATCTGTCTTGCCGATCTTCGCGAGTCCGGCTTTTTGGGTTTACACTGTCGGCTTTAGCGCCGGTATGGGCACCTACTTCGTCTTCTTCTCGACGGCTCCCCGTGTGCTCATAGGCCAAGCGGAATATTCCGAGATCGGATTCAGCTTTGCCTTCGCCACTGTCGCGCTTGTAATGATCGTGACAACCCGTTTCGCGAAGTCCTTTGTCGCCAGATGGGGCATCGCAGGATGCGTGGCGCGTGGGATGGCGTTGCTTGTTTGCGGAGCGGTCCTGTTGGGGATCGGCGAACTTTACGGCTCGCCGTCATTCCTCACCTTCATCCTACCGATGTGGGTTGTCGCGGTCGGTATTGTCTTCACGGTGTCCGTTACCGCGAACGGCGCTTTGGCAGAGTTCGACGACATCGCGGGATCAGCGGTCGCGTTCTACTTCTGCGTTCAAAGCCTGATAGTCAGCATTGTCGGGACATTGGCGGTGGCACTTTTAAACGATGACACAGCGTGGCCCGTGATCTGTTACGCCACGGCGATGGCGGTACTGGTTTCGTTGGGGCTGGTGCTCCTTCGGCTCCGTGGGGCTGCCACCGAGAAGTCGCCAGTCGTCTAACCGACGACTGGTAGCAGGCCCGCTCCGATGCGGCGCACTAACCATCGAAACCTCGTGAATGTCGGTATCCTGTCTGGCAGGATACCGCTCATTTCCCTTGTTCAGTTCATCGCCGTCGCCGAGCATCTGAATTTTCGGCATGCGGCCAAGGCACTTGGTATCAGCCAGTCGAGCGTCAGCGCGCGTGTGAAAGCGCTGGAGGATAACCTTGGTGTCCTGCTATTTGAGCGCCATGCGCGGGGCGTTCGGCTAACAGACGCAGGCAGGCACTTCATGGAGCGTGTCACGGCGGGTGTCGATCAACTCGATCACGCAGTGAAGACCGCGGAGTGACGGGCACTGGCTGGCAATGTCTAGCAACGGCAGGCATTTCGGCTGAGGGTAAAAGAACTTTCCGCTAAGCGATAGACTGTATGTAAACACAGTATTGCAAGGACGCGGAACATGCCTCATGTGGCGGCCAGGACGGCCAGCCGGGATCGGGATACTGGTCGTTACCAGAGCCACCGACCCGAGCAAACCCTTCTCTATCAGATCGTTGACGAGTATTACCCGGCATTCGCTGCGCTTATGGCAGAGCAGGGAAAGGAATTGCCGGGCTATGTGTGTTAGCGGCAATGTAAAAATGACCCCCCAACAGCATTTGAAAATTGACCCCCTTGGTTAATATAGTGGTCTTTTTGGACTGCTCAACATGTTAACTTTGGAGCAAGCAGTGACAATCCAAATACTTCATCAACAAGGTCAATCTATTAAGGCAATTAGCCGCGAACTCGGTATTTCTAGAAATACTGTGCGTAAATATTTACGATCTCAAGTAACACCTAAATATCAACGAACACAATCTAAAGTGAGTATTCTTGAGCCTTATAAACCGTATTTAATCAAACGTGTAAATGCCGCCGATCCAGAATGGATACCGGCTGCAGTGTTGTATCAAGAAATCTTGCAAAAAGGCTACACGGGGAAAATTAGAACACTACAAAATTATCTCAATACATTAAAGCCAACTAAACAACCAGAGCCGATTAAGCGATTTGAGACTCAACCAGGTCAACAAATGCAGGTTGATTTCACAACAATTCGACGTCATCACACCACATTAAAAGCATTTGTTGCAACTTTGGGATACTCTAGAGCAACCTTTGTTAAGTTTTATGATCATGAACGTTCTGATGCATGGATTGATGGCTTAGAAAGTGCTTTTCAGTTCTTTGGTGGTGTTCCTAAAGATGTATTATTTGATAATGCTAAGGCCATTATCATTGAACGTGATGCTTATCAAGATGGTCAACATCGCTGGAATGCTAAATTACTTGATTGTGCTAAGAAATATAACTTCCGAGCACGTGTTTGTAAGCCATATCGTGCGCAAACAAAAGGTAAAGTAGAACGCTTTAATAGTTATTTGAAATCAAGTTTTATCGTGCCATTAAAAGCAAGTTTAAAGGTGGTTGACCTTAGCTTAGATGTTGATATGGCAAATGCCTATATTGGTCGATGGCTTAGTGAAACAGCAAATCAACGCATTCATGCAACAACTAAAGAAAAACCAAGTACTCGTTTGCTTGAAGAACAACAATTTTTTTCTTCATTACCTTTATTTAATGATGGTTCTAAAAAATCTGTAATTGATGATGTTAGCCCATCATCACTCATACCTCATGAGAGTGTTCAACACCCCTTATCAATCTATGATGAATTACTGGAGGTTTCTTAATGAATTTACAGTATGAGCGTATTGAACAGCTTTGCCGTCAGCTTGGTCTACAAACAGTGGCATCACAATGGTCACATCATGCACAACAAACCTTAGCAAAGGATGGCAGTTATGCAGATTTCGTTGAAGCTATGCTATTACATGAATACACAGCCAAGCAGCAACGTAGTCAACAGATTCTTTTACAACTTTCAGGTCTTACTCAAATCAAAACGTTGGAGGCTTATGATTTTAATTATGCTTTAGGTGCTCCAAAGTCGCAGTTGCTTGAACTATTTAATTTAAGCTTTATTCCAAGAGCTGAAAATGTTGTATTTATTGGTGCAAGTGGTGTTGGGAAAACACATCTATCAATGGCTTTAGGCTATAAGGCAATTATGAATAATATTAAGACTAAGTTTATTACTGCAGCTGATTTAATGTTGCAACTTAGCCTAGCTTATCAACAAGGTAAATTAAAAAACTACATGCAACGTGTTGTACTTGCTCCAAAGTTATTGATTATCGATGAAATAGGATATTTACCATTTGGTCGTGAAGAAGCAAATTTATTTTTTAATGTTATTGCCAAGCGCTATGAAAAAGGCAGTACGATTTTGACCAGTAATTTACCATTTAGCCAGTGGTCTAAATCATTCGCAGATGATGTTACTTTGACAGCAGCAATGTTGGATCGTTTATTACATCATTGTCATGTTGTACAAATATCTGGGGAAAGTTATCGTCTAAAAGATAAAAAGAGAGTAGGAATTCAACCACAAATTGAGTCTTAATAAATCATCAAAGGGGTCAATTTTACTTTGCTGTTTTAAGGTAAAAGGGGTCAGTTTTAAATTGCCGTTGACATGTGCAACGGGAATTTGAAGAATTTCTCCAATGCGGGCGGCTGGAGCATGGCTTTCTACGGGTTCGCTGCGAGTCTTGCCACGCCGAGCACCTGGTCGCTTTCAGCTGTAAGCGTCGCGGTTTCTGCCCGAGCTGTGGGGCGCGGCGGATGGCCGAAAGTGCCGCCTTGCTGGTTGATGAAGTACTGCCTGAACAACCCATGCGTCAGTGGGTGTTGAGCTTCCCGTTTCAGCTGCGTTTCCTGTTTGCCAGCCGGCCCGAGATCATGGGGTGGGTGCTGGGCATCGTTTACCGCGTCATTGCCACGCACCTGGTCAAGAAAGCGGGCCATACCCACCAAGTGGCCAAGACGGGCGCGGTCACCCTGATCCAGCGTTTTGGATCGGCGCTCAATCTGAATGTTCACTTCCACATGCTGTTTCTCGACGGTGTGTATGTCGAGCAATCCCACGGCTCAGCGCGTTTCCGCTGGGTCAAGGCGCCGACCAGCCCAGAGCTCACCCAGCTGACGCACACCATCGCCCACCGGGTGGGTCGCTATCTGGAACGGCAAGGCCTGCTGGAACGGGATGTCGAAAACAGCTATCTGGCCTCGGATGCGGTGGATGACGACCCGATGACACCCCTGCTGGGGCACTCGATCACTTACCGTATCGCTGTCGGTTCACAGGCGGGGCGAAAGGTGTTCACT
>NZ_JAENDM010000095.1:0-6644 GCF_019375075.1 Escherichia sp. XD33 | reverse complement strand
GAAGGCCATCACCCGTTCAGAAAGCTATCTGTGTGCCATGAAAGCCGGTGCCTGCCGGTATGACACGGAAGGGTATGTGACGGAGCATATTTCTCAGGAGGAGGAAGCGTATGCGGCAGCGCGTCTGGATAAAATCCGCCGCCAGAACCGGATAAAGGCAGAACTTCAGGCCGTGCTTGATGAGAAATAAAAAAAAGCCTCCATCAGAGAGGAGGCAGGGAAATAAGGCTTAAAAGGAAATAACTTCCGTACCCGAAAGGAAGCCAATTCAGTAGATTATTTAACACCATAATACTGACGGGTTAAAGAGGAGTGATAAAGATGAATGGATTCAGAAACAGTTCACGGAACGGTCAGGTCTGGCGCTGGCAGCGTGCCGGAAGCCGTGCCGTCAGCCTGGAGGTCAGGGGATTCCGGAAGGAGGCCGCTGAAGCGTGGCTCCTGGCTGCCCGTGTTGCTCCCCGTACAGACTGGCAGCAGTTTGCACGGCAGAGAGCCGAACGCTGTCAGCGACGGAGATAATGAAAAAAAACGGCAAAAAAAAGACTTCCCCTGAGCAAAGGAGGCCAAAAATCATTCATAGCGTATTACTGACATTGAATGAATGCTCTGTACATCAACCCTGTGAAGCTACCACCGGTTAATGCCGGGAGGTTGCGGGAAGAAAGATAATACACAGTCATTACGTGGTTAATATCTGTCAGAATGTTTTTTGTGACCATAAACTGTCAGATGGATAAAAAAGACCGTCATGTGACGGTCAGTGTTGTCCTGTCAGGGACAAATGCATTCAGTAAGGAGAGCAAAATAATAACATCACGTTGCCCGGCTGTTAATATCAGGCGATGTTAAGTGTTATTTATGACTCTTTTATCTGGTTGTGAAGTCTGTTAATCAGGAAGAGAAAATGGCGACCGGAAAATCAGAGAAGCAACAGGTGATTGCCTTTATCGATTACGAGAACTGCAGTAACCTGACAGAAATTTCCTTAAATATATATACGGAGTTAATTATATTCGCGGGTGCGAAACAGAATAATGTGGCACTGCCAGTAAACGCTTTCCCTGAAGCAGTAAAAATCACACTCCGGCATGTCAGTGAAGTCTCCCGGAACAATGTTGATTTTCATCTGGTGCTGGAGCTGGGGCAGTGTGTATGCCACTACGGGCCGGAGAAGGAATACCATATTGTTTCCGCTGACAAGGGATATGACGGTATTGTCCGGACACTGCAGGCGCGCGGGATTCGCTGCCGTCGCGTCTCCCCGGATAAGGCGTCATCAGTAAAGATGGCTGCACCCGACATGGATATCGTTATCCGGTGGGCAAACAAAATTCAACAGGCAGCGCGGGAGGTTCGTAATATGCCGGTAACAGAAAAGACATTTAATAATTATTTAAAATCACAGATGCGCGGTGAATGGCGTGATGTCCTGACCAGAGGTATCCGGGATGAACTGGTCCGTCGCGGGGTAATGAAAATTCAGGGGAATAAAATCATCTGGTAAGACTGCCAGAATAAAATGATATTTATTTTATTTATAAAAACAGAAAGGTCGAAAATCAATAATGGCATTTATTTCCATGACAAGACAGAAAGCGCCGTACAGATATGCAAGCAAGACCCGGTTATCGATAAGACGAACAGACTCAGGCTCTGCCGGGTGTTATGTGACGGTTGCCGTTCGGGGGAAGCAGGAATTTATTATTGCTGAACTTGATTCAGAAATCCGGAAAATCAGGCTGAAACTGACGGACTCCTATGAAGAAGGGGTAAGGCTGTCTTCGGGCACGTTTACGCTTCCGGCCAGATTCTGCCGGGAAATACTGCCGGACGACGTCAGGAGTATCACCATTATTCTGGAAAAAAGCGACGATGAGTGGTGGTACGGGAGTTACTGATATGTGGCAGAACTCCGGACACTGACGCCTTCGCGTTGCTCAGTTGTCCAACCCCGGAAACGGGAAAAAGCAAGTTTTCCCCGCTCCCGGCGTTTCTGCAATAAAAAGCAGGGGCATGGAGGTCGTCGTAACCAGACAGGAATGTGGTATTATCGCGGCGGGTGTCTGAGCCTTTCTGGTTCAGGCAAGACGCAGGTACCAGAAATGCGAAGACCCCACTCGTTAATCCATTAACTCGTGAGGTCTGCATGAAGTACTTAGCACTACTGATTGTAGCCTCTTCTTTGCAGAGAGGTCAAAGTTTATGACGAAATATGCCCTTATCGGGTTGCTCGCCGTGTGTGCCACGGTATTGTGTTTTTCACTGATATTCAGGGAACGGTTATGTGAACTGAATATTCACAGGGGAAATACAGTGGTGCAGGTAACTCTGGCCTACGAAGCACGGAAGTAAGCTGCCGGGCGGGGACGGAAGTCCCCGCTTTCCGGAAGTGTGAGGTATTTCAGGGGCAGACACCCGACATGCCAGAAACAGCCGGTCCCGCCCGGGGCCGGCATCCAGGTTAAGGCATTTCCTGTTTTTCAGTCATTTCATCATCAAAATCACATTAAACGGTCGTAATCAGACATGATTTGTGCGCCAACACAGATCATCATCACAACTTTCAAGTCGCTGATTTCAAAAAACTGTAGTATCCTCTGCGAAACGATCCCTGTTTGAGAATTGAGGAGGCGAGATGTCGCAGACAGAAAATGCAGTGACTTCCTCATCAGGTACAAAGCGAGCATACCGAAAAGGTAATCCTCTGACGCTTGCAGAACGTCAGCAGGCATCTCTGGCAAGAAAACGTGCCACACATAAAGAACTCAGAGTGTTCATTCCTGCTGCGTTAAAAGCGCAATTACAGGAGATGTGTGACGCTGAAGGTGTTACTCAGGCTGAGATGATTGCTGAACTGATAAAGCAGAAGAGTGCTTTCAGCTAACTAAAATGTAGCGACATCACATTCTTGCCTGTTTGTGGTGTGCGTGATAGATTGCTGATCGTTTAAGGAATTTTGTGGCTGGCCACGCCATAAGGTGGCAGGGAACTGGTTCTGATGTGGATGTACAGGAGCCAGAAAAGCGAAAACCCCGATAATCTTCTTTAACTTTGGCGAGTCAGAAAGATTACCGGGGCTAACAAGAAACTGCATAGAAGCTGTTGCTCTATGCGGGGAGTATAGTTATATGCCCGGAAAAGTTCAAGACTTCTTTCTGTGCTCACTCCTTCTGTGCAACATAAGTGCAGGATGGTGTGACTGATCTTCAACAAACTTATTACCGCCAGGTAAAGAACCCGAATCCGGTGTTTACACCCCGTGAAGGTGCCGGAACGCTGAAGTTTTGCGAAAAACTGATGGAAAAGGCGGTAGGCTTCACCTCCCGTTTTGATTTCGCCATTCATGTGGCACATGCCCGTTCGCGTGGTCTGCGTCGGCGCATGCCACCGGTACTGCGTCGTCGGGCTATTGATGCGCTGCTGCAGGGGCTCTGTTTTCACTATGATCCGCTGGCCAACCGTGTCCAGTGCTCCATCACCACGCTGGCCATTGAGTGTGGACTGGCGACGGAGTCTGATGCCGGAGTACTCTCCATCACCCGTGCCACCCGTGCCCTGACGTCCCTGGCTGAGCTGGGTCTGATTACCTACCAGACGGAATATGACCCGCTTATTGGTTGCAACATTCCGACCGATATCACGTTCACACCGGCGCTGTTTGCCGCTCTCGATGTGTCTGAGGTGGCGGTGGCTTCCGCACGCCGCAGCCGTGTGGAATGGGAAAACAGACAACGCAAAAAGCAGGGGCTGGATACCCTGGGCATGGATGAACTGATAGCGAAAGCCTGGCGTTTTGTTCGTGAGCGTTTCCGCAGTTACCAGACAGAGCTTAAGTCCCGGGGAATAAAGCGTGCCCGTGCGCGTCGTGATGCGGACAGGGAACGTCAGGATATTATCACCCTGGTGAAACGGCAGCTGACGCGCGAAATCGCGGAAGGGCGCTTCACTGCCAGTCGTGAGGCGGTAAAACGTGAAGTGGAGCGTCGTGTGAAGGAGCGCATGATTCTGTCACGTAACCGCAATTACAGCCGGCTGGCCACAGCTTCCCCCTGAAAGTGACCTCTTCTGAATAATCCGGCCCGAACCGGAGGCATTCGCACGCCTGAAGCCTGCCAGCGAACAAAAAATCAGCACCACATACAAAAAACAACCTCACTATCCACCTTCTGGAGCATCCGGTTCCCCCTGTTTTTAATACAAAATGCGCCTCAGCGACGGGGAATTTTGCTTATCCACATTTAACTGCAAGGGACTTCCCCATAAGGTTACAACCGTTCATGTCATAAAGCGCCAGCCGCCAGTCTTACAGGGTGCAATGTATCTTTTAAACACCTGTTTATATCTCCTTTAAACTACTTAATTACATTCATTTAAAAAGAAAACCTATTCACTGCCTGTCCTGTGGACAGACAGATATGCACCTCCCACCGCAAGCGGCGGGCCCCGACCGGAGCCACTTTAGTTACAACACACAAAAACAACCTCCAGAAAAACCCCGGTCCAGCGCAGAACCGAAACCACAAAGCCCCTCCCTCATAACTGAAAAGCGGCCCCGCCCCGGCCCAAAGGGCCGGAACAGAGTCGCTTTTAATTATGAATGTTGTAACTACATCTTCATCGCTGTCAGTCTTCTCGCTGGAAGTTCTCAGTACACGCTCGTAAGCGGCCCTCACGGCCCGCTAACGCGGAGATACGCCCCGACTTCGGGTAAACCCTCGTCGGGACCACTCCGACCGCGCACAGAAGCTCTCTCATGGCTGAAAGCGGGTATGGTCTGGCAGGGCTGGGGATGGGTAAGGTGAAATCTATCAATCAGTACCGGCTTACGCCGGGCTTCGGCGGTTTTACTCCTGTATCATATGAAACAACAGAGTGCCGCCTTCCATGCCGCTGATGCGGCATATCCTGGTAACGATATCTGAATTGTTATACATGTGTATATACGTGGTAATGACAAAAATAGGACAAGTTAAAAATTTACAGGCGATGCAATGATTCAAACACGTAATCAATATCTGCAGTTTATGCTGGTTATGCTGGCTGCATGGGGCATTAGTTGGGGAGCCAGATTTGTCATGGAGCAGGCCGTTCTGCTTTATGGATCAGGAAAAAACTATTTGTTCTTCAGTCATGGTACTGTTCTGATGTACCTGCTGTGTGTTTTCCTGGTATACCGCCGTTGGATAGCTCCGCTACCGGTCGTTGGTCAGCTGCGCAACGTTGGCGTACCGTGGCTGGTCGGTGCGATGGCCGTGGTGTATGTCGGTGTATTTCTGCTCGGTAAGGCGCTGGCTCTGCCTGCTGAGCCATTTATGACGAAACTTTTTGCCGATAAGTCCATACCTGACGTGATCCTGACGTTGCTGACCATCTTTATCCTTGCCCCGTTGAATGAGGAAACGCTGTTCCGGGGGATTATGCTGAACGTCTTCCGTTCACGGTACTGCTGGACGATGTGGCTGGGGGCGCTGATAACGTCGTTGTTGTTCGTCGCCGCGCACAGCCAGTATCAGAACCTGCTGACACTGGCAGAACTGTTCCTGGTGGGGTTGATTACATCAGTGGCCAGGATCAGAAGTGGTGGCCTGCTGCTGCCGGTATTGCTGCATATGGAAGCAACCACGCTGGGTTTACTGTTTGGTTGAAAGTTATATTTTTATTAAACATTGTGCGTTAAAGCCTGGTGTGTTTTTTTAGTGGATGTTATATTTAAATATAACTTTTATGGAGGTGAAGAATGCATACCACCCGACTGAAGAGGGTTGGCGGCTCAGTTATGCTGACCGTCCCACCGGCACTGCTGAATGCGCTGTCTCTGGGCACAGATAATGAAGTTGGCATGGTCATTGATAATGGCCGGCTGATTGTTGAGCCGTACAGACGCCCGCAATATTCACTGGCTGAGCTACTGGCACAGTGTGATCCGAATGCTGAAATATCAGCTGAAGAACGAGAATGGCTGGATGCACCGGCGACTGGTCAGGAGGAAATCTGACATGGAAAGAGGGGAAATCTGGCTTGTCTCGCTTGATCCTACCGCAGGTCATGAGCAGCAGGGAACGCGGCCGGTGCTGATTGTCACACCGGCGGCCTTTAATCGCGTGACCCGCCTGCCTGTTGTTGTGCCCGTAACCAGCGGAGGCAATTTTGCCCGCACTGCCGGCTTTGCGGTGTCGTTGGATGGTGTTGGCATACGTACCACAGGTGTTGTACGTTGCGATCAACCCCGGACAATTGATATGAAAGCACGGGGCGGAAAACGACTCGAACGGGTTCCGGAGACTATCATGAACGAAGTTCTTGGCCGCCTGTCCACTATTCTGACTTGAACATGGGGTTTGAGGGGCAACTGGATGAAAACGTACGATTTAGGGCACTAAAACCGCTGTTGTCCCACCATTCTGGTGATTCCCAAACGTTATTTGGCTAAAAAGTAGTTTTGATGTGGTTTATTTTCCGAATTCCAAGCGCAGCCCTACTTTCTTGTGCGTATTTGCGTGTTTTGCGCAGTTTTGAAGTTCCGGTGATGCTGCCAACTTACTGATTTAGTGTATGATGGTGTTTTTGAGGTGCTCCAGTGGCTTCTGTTTCTATCAGCTGTCCCTCCTGTTCAGCTACTGACGGGGTGGTGCGTAACGGCA
>NZ_JAENDM010000094.1:0-6681 GCF_019375075.1 Escherichia sp. XD33 | reverse complement strand
ACATTGAACACGCTATTCGTCGATAAAAACTTGCGTTTTCACGGCCTGATGCAGGCATTTTCCCGCACCAACCGTATTTATGATGCAACTAAAACCTTCGGTAATATCGTCACTTTCCGGGATCTGGAACGCTCAACTATTGATGCCATAACGCTGTTTGGTGATAAAAATACTAAAAATGTGGTGTTAGAAAAGAGTTATGCTGAGTATATGGAAGGCTTTACTGATGCTGCTACTGGTGAAGCTAAACGCGGCTTCATGACAGTAGTTTCAGAACTGGAACAACGGTTCCCTGACCCTACCAGTATTGAAAGTGAAAAAGAGAAGAAAGACTTCGTTAAACTGTTTGGCGAATACCTGCGTGCCGAGAACATCCTGCAAAACTATGATGAATTTGCCACGCTAAAAGCCCTGCAACAAATCGATCTTAGCGATCCTGTTGCGGTAGAAAAATTCAAAGCAGAACATTATGTGGATGATGAAAAGTTCGCTGAATTGCAAACAATTCGTCTCCCTGCTGATCGCAAGATTCAGGATTATCGTTCTGCCTATAACGATATTCGCGACTGGCAGCGCCGTGAGAAAGAAGCTGAGAAAAAAGAGAAATCAACCACTGACTGGGATGACGTAGTTTTTGAGGTCGATTTGCTGAAATCTCAGGAAATAAACCTGGATTATATCCTTGGACTGATTTTCGAACATAACAGACAAAATAAAGGCAAGGGCGAAATGATCGAAGAGGTCAAACGCTTAATTCGTTCAAGCCTGGGGAACCGGGCGAAAGAGGGCCTGGTGGTCGATTTTATTCAGCAAACGAACCTGGATGATTTACCAGACAAAGCCAGCATCATTGACGCGTTCTTTACCTTTGCTCAACACGAACAGCTACGTGAAGCAGAAGCGTTGATTAAAGAAGAAAATCTCAATGAAGATGCAGCAAAACGCTATATTCGCACATCTTTAAAACGCAAATATGCCACCGAAAATGGCACAGAATTAAACGAAACATTACCAAAACTTAGTCCGTTAAATCCGCAATATAAAACGAAAAAACAGGCAGTTTTCCAGAAAATCGTCTCGTTTATTGAGAAGTTTAAAGACGTAGGCGGAAAAATATAGCCCAATTCGTGTTTTTCTTGCGGGTTCTTAATTAAACCCGCAAGAGACCGTGGGGTTCCAAATGGCTAATATACTCCCCTTACCCATGCGCGACGATGCCGCCAAAAGTGATAGAGAACAGCCAGAAATAGATCGCGGTCATAATGATTTTGAATGCCGTGTTCATATCTTCAGCTCCTGTGATTGATTGGATACATGCCGCGCCTTGCGGCATGTTTTTATTTTCACCTTCCCTGTTTTAAATATCAAGATTTATTAGAGCAATTATTGTTGATGAAGAAGCGCGTTTTCATACTCCCTGACCATTAACGTAAGTACGCCGTGACTCCTGAAAACACGCGCCACTTCAATCTTATCTTCCAGCGCGAACGCGATTTTACTTAGACCAATTTTCTTAAGGAGATCAATCTTAGCTGGGCCGTCATTTCTGTCATCGGTGGCAGGACGCATAGATAGCAAAGGCTCTGCCCCATTTGTTACGTGCTTACGCAACCAGGCTCGTGTTTTATCCCTGGCTATCTCACAGCGCCCGGTTACAAACCAGAGCGTGTAAATGCTGGACAACTGGCGCACCATATCAATAACTGGAGTGATGGGAGCATCAGTGTCACAGGCAAGGTTAAACTCGTTCCAGTGCTCTGTTAATGCACCGTTGCCAGGCGGTGGAAGTAAATGCAGCCTGTCTTCCGTTGCCTCCGATATCGTTCCATCAATATCTACTATGACAATGTACGGACGTTCCTGGTGTGCGTGTTTATTGAAAATACTCAAATGCCCTCCTCATTGGACGAAAAAAATGCTGGTGGGCGCACTCCACCAGCATTAAAAGTGACACTGTAACTATCAGCGAACGTAAATAGTGCCGCCGTTCTCTTTTTCCCATGCATCGCTAAGTGCATAGCAAACATCAAGAAGTCTTCTTGCCGCTGTTTCCTCTAAACCCAATTCGACAACCAACTGCTCATGACGGCGGGTAACCACATCAAACAGGGTATGCAGCCCTTTAGTTGCCAGATCATCAATGAATTCCGGTTCGAACGGCAGCTCTGCATCTGCCAACATAACCTCTTGCGCCCACTCAACTCGACGGACCAGTTCCGGGCGGCGGCTTTCCATCTCTTTACAGATCAATTCATGGAAGAACTCTACCCAACCTTCCGGCTGGAACTCGCGGAAAATGGCCAACGGCTGGAAGTTTGGCATCAACCATTCGTTGATCCGGATATCAATGGCATAGCCCATGTCGCAGCAGAACTGATAAGCAAAGTCCAGCTTAGAAACGATATAAGGACGCTCGTTATTGAACTCTTTAGGCGATGAGATCCCATAAGCCAGGAGGCGCGGGAAGAAGGAGATTTGCCCTAACGTCGGATGAAGTTTGCTTGCAGGGAAACGGCGCTCAGTAATGCCA
This sequence comes from Escherichia sp. XD33, assembly GCF_019375075.1. Taxonomy (NCBI): domain Bacteria; kingdom Pseudomonadati; phylum Pseudomonadota; class Gammaproteobacteria; order Enterobacterales; family Enterobacteriaceae; genus Escherichia; species Escherichia sp. XD33. Next base: position 4,151 of record NZ_JAENDM010000094.1, on the reverse strand, counting down.
TACATTTCCTTCTTGAGCGTCGCAAATTTGGCATTCTCATTAACCAGCGCGGTAACCTCTGCTTTTTTATTAGCAAATGCCACGCGCGCCTCGCTTGCATCTTTAATAGCCTTTTTGAGCTGTTGGTTAAGGTCGGTGACCTGCTTACGCAGTTCCTGTCGCTCGCTTTTAGCTTTGTTATAGCGTTTTTCAAGGTTAAAAGGATCAAGTTTCATGATCTCTTTATATTGAGATTTTAGCGTTGAAATCTGTGAGTTCCGCAGTTCAACCATCGAGGTCATTTCATTGAGTTTTGTTTCCAGCTCAATGCTTATATGTTCGGCATTATCAGCACGCTGGTTGGCATCATGCGTCGCATCGTCGATCGCGTCCTGTTGCTGGCGTTTCAAATGTTCAATTTGCAGCTGAAGCTCTTCAATTTCTTTACCCTTCAGACCGAGATCCAACTGCATATTTTCAGCTGCATCTACCAGGGAGTTATGGCTATCAGCTTCTGCGTTATAAACATCAATAAGCTGTGCGTGAAGTATCTCCGCTGACTGAACCGAATTATCAAAAAAACGCGCTGTGAGGTCATCACAACTAACGCGGCGTTGCGCGGCCCGGATGTTCTGGATAATGGCCGGGATACCGGCATTCAGGACGTCAGGGATAGATACATTTTCGATTGATTGGTTTTGTGCTGAAGTGCTCATTTCAAAGTTCCGTATTAGCTTGTGCTTCGGTCATTTTTCCTAAGTATGAAGGTGGAAGGACTACGCAATTTGTATCCAGTCCCTCACCTATGGCAGCCTGTAAAATTCTGGCTAAGGTGAGTCTCTTGTTGCGATACCTGGTGATGACATGCCTGATACCGCCGGTCGGCGTAACAAAGGCGATCAGCCAGTAGTGATATTTCCGTCGGAATGGCCACATAGTGCACCTTATAGATTGCTCTAATAAAAAACGTGATGAGTGTACATCACGTTTTAAAAATAATGAATTATTAGAGCAATATTATTCTGATTCTCGCTCAAAAAAATGAGCTGATAAGGGGAAGCCAATCCTCTGACACTTCGCGAGGTCGCGGTTTGCCGTGGAAAAAGATTATTCGGCAGTCTTTTGGTAATGCCCCATTCCCCCTGGAGTAACGCGCGCTCGCATATTTCGAACCAGGTTCCACAACATCGGCCTTGTAACTTACAAACCATCCCGGATACAGATCCTGAAATGCTGGTGTATCATCACCCATAACCTTCCGCAAAAACCCCTGATCACCCCAGCATTCAGTAGTAACACAACGAGCAATCCAACCTTCCGGATCTTGCCAGAATGCACTCCAGATATGCGCTTTTACACTATTTGGTATCCACAGGGCACCGCTGCCACGATATTGTGGATGGTAAAAATCCCTAAGCATGGTGAAGCTGGTTGGTGGATTCTCTAGGATTGGGCGTATATCACCGGCAATAACCGTGTCCAAATCCAGATAGAACAGATCATCGGTTATATCCGGTCGGAACAACTCGATTTTCGCCCACCAGCCACGGCACTTTTGCCACTGGTTGATCAATGGGACAACTTTGACGCCAGGTACATGTAAACGCTTCAGGTCTGTCAGGCAAATAATTTCATAGCCTTTTGGCAGTTGATTAACCAGCCACTGCACATCGGAAGCGTTATAGTCACCACCAGAGCGAAGAACTAAAGCAATCTTCATGCTGCACCATCACCTTTCACTTTCATCAATGTCAGGTTTCCGCAAAATACGGCACCTGTGTCGATATAATGCTGATTCCAGAATGTCTTCGGGCTTTTCACCGGAGTGTGACCAAAGATAAAACGATCTGCGCCAGAAATTTCGCCACCAATATCATCCATCGAATCACTGATACGCTCGCGCGCCCAGACAACGTTGAAAAGCGGCACCTCCTTACCGAATTGATATTCATTATCCGGATAGTCGGCATGGGCTATAACGATAGTTTCTTGCCCGGTGTTCAACTCAATGATATAGGGCAGTCGTCTTACCAACTCCACCAGCGCCCTGGCTAATATTTCCTGATCAGCGTCCAGCATGAAGAACCATTGACCGCCATTCATTAGCCAGTTATTCACGTTGCCATCTGGACTTAACGCATCAATCATCAGCCGCTCATGGTTCCCCATCACTGCCCTGAACCAGGGCATCTGCAATAGTTCCAGACATTCGACATTTTCAGTACCGCGATCGATAAGGTCGCCGACCGATATCAGTAAATCCTGCGCCGGGTCAAAATCCACACGATGGAGTTCGGACATCAGTCTGGTGTAGCAACCATGCAGATCACCAACAACCCAGACATTCCTGTATTTGGTACCGTCGATACGGTGATAAATTGTGGGTGCCATCATGTATTCTTCAGCCATTCTTTAAGAGTCATCTGCGGAATACCTCCCATTTTCCCGCATGAAACAACGTCAATCTGTTCACGCGCAGACTGGAATAACAAAGGCAGGTGACTTAGATTTTTTGGCGTGCCGCCGGAGTGAACGCGTGGTTCTTGTGTAGCGTCAACGCCCACCAGGGCGACATGTTTGAATCCGATATGGAAAGCCAGGTTCAGAGCACCATATGCACTATTGCCGCTGGCAATTTCATTCTCATCTTCGCAAAGGCCGAAATGTGCGGACCAGCGCCACGCCCACCACTCGGGAGAATTCGTATTTTTTGGCTCCGTGCCGCGCTCAGCCACACGACGGAAGCACAGAACGCCATCTCTGACTTCACGTTCTTTAACATCGGGTAGTGCCATGCAATAACAAACACCACGGCGACGGCGGCCACGACCAACGCGCCGCATATTGTCTGGCGATGGATCAAGGGTGAAAAAATAAGAAGCGCGGTTAAGCCAGTCGATGGCCCCATTGACCGCTATAATCGGCACTCCGCGCGGCGCAACAAAGTTTGCGGCGCTTGGGCCACTGCCGACGATAATAACGCGATCACTGCCTCTAAATTTATTCTTGGGAAACATTGAATTGCACTGCTCCTACTTGCATTCAAAATATGTAAATCTGCGTGTTTTTTGCGGGTATCCAGGAACTGCTGTTGCCATTTTGAAATAGACACCTGCGTTGGATTCCGTAGGGCTTGAGGGTGCGCGCCATGCCAATGAAGGCCGTTTTGCAGAGAACAGTCATAGCCGACTAATACCACTACTTCAGCCCCTGATTCAGCAGCCAGACTGATAGCCTGCGCGCCGCTATTTACCCCTTCCGCCGGTCCACAATATCGCCTGTACTCCAACGAAAATGATTTCGCCGCCGCCAGGTTGGCTGTCACTTTGCGGAATCTCCCTCCCGGTATGGTGGATCCGTATTGCTTCCACCATGACAAATCACCGGCGTATAAGGCATAAATGTCATCGAACATCTGCCAGGAATTGTTAACCGCGATGATTGAACAGCCAGTTTTTTCTATAGCAGCACAGTCCTCACGAGTGAGTGACGGACCGCTACCGACACAAAAAACAGTCCTAGTCGCCCTGGGTGGTATGTTCATTCTCAGCTGCAAATTCAGCCTCCAGGCGAGCATTCATTTCAGCGATTACCGGGTCCACTACAGCATCTGCTTCCTGTTCATTACGCGGCATGATCGATGCCAGCGATTCATAATTAGCCTTGAATGACACGATTATTCTCCCGATGTTAATGTGCGCTATATCAAAGAGCGCATATGCACTAATTAATTTATTATTTTAAGCAGCATACAACCACTTGTCGCCGTTCAATACATGCTCAATAGCCTCACCCTTTTTAAGGCTTATGTATTCCAGGATGGCGGTTATCGCTTGTTCTGCACCATACGCAAGAACGACGTAGTAACCTTCCTCTCTAAGCCTGCGCATCCAGGCGATCTGCTCTTTCGTCGGGGCTTTACCATTTGGTTCTTTAAGCTCAATTCGCATGCCGTGATAAATACCGCATGCTTTATCGAGACTCATGTCCGGATAACCTTTTTTCTGCCCTTCAGCCTTCATTTTCCCGGCGGTTGCTTTTGAACGTTTCCCTGGCTTTGTTGAATAAATCGAACTTTTGCTGAGTTGAAGGATCAGATCACGCATCCTCCCGACAACACAGACCATTCCGTGGCAAAGCAAAAGTTCAGAATCACCAACTGGTCCACCTAC
>NZ_JAENDM010000093.1:0-6935 GCF_019375075.1 Escherichia sp. XD33 | reverse complement strand
CACCTTTGATAATCTCACCATCTAGGTTAAATAATCCAGAGCCTATCGCAACTCGCTTTCCAAAACCTATCCCGTAACAAGCTCGGACCTTCTTGTACCAATCACGCAATAACATGAGTTGTTCACAGTCGGTGTCCAACCCTCGGAATGCATTACCAAGTTGATTACCAAAGTCACTTTGTTCAAACCGTTGTAACAGCTCCGAATACTTGAGCAAATCAGCTGAGCAGCGTTTTAACTCAGCAAACTTAGTGTCAGGCTTACGAGATTGCGCCATGAGCAGTGCCTTGGCACTACGCCAATCACTCTTAAACCATGCAAATAATCCCCCTTGCTGGATAACAGCAACGGCATGCGCGAGCATCTCTTGGGAAGGCAACTGGTCCAATTGATACAAAGTAGATAGACCATCTCTTAAAGGACGCAATGTTTCGATTTGACACATTAAGTCGCGCAATACTGCATCGATATCATCATCATCAAAAAGAGGATCTCGAACTCTAATAAGCTCAGTCGGTAAAGCACCCAGAATCGACAACAACTCAGAGCAGAATAGCAATCCAGCTTGCGAATCATCGATATACGAAGCAATACCATCTGGCAAAGCATTTTTGAAATCGTTTAATTGCGCATAAATAGATGATAACTCATCATGAATTGATTGGATGGATTCAAGCCACCTGACCAAATCACGTAAAGTGAAATCCTCTGCTGCACCATATTTTTCCAGCTCTTCACGAGGAAAGTCACACGATTGTCCTTGTTCTAAAAGTCGTAGCTTTTGAGGCTCGATAACCTGGCTCAAGGCCACATAATGACCTTGTAGCAACTCGAACCTATCTAAATAGTGACGCACCCGTGCAATGGCATCGGGTGAATCTAGCTCACTAAGTGCTGGGAAATGCTCTGAACCACACAACACTGGAAGATTCGACTGATCTTCTACCAATTGCTCAATATATTGAAGCGTATTAAGGCTTTCGCCTTCTAACGCCCACTTATCTACATATTCTTGATAGCTATGTTGAAAGTCGATAATTGATGTCTGCCAAGTTTGTAGCAAATCGACTATACGAGCGCTGTCAAACAATTGAATTTGTGTGTTATTCACACCGCTCCAAGGGTGCTCATATATTTCTGCATTAGCCCCCACCTGCTCACGAACCTCTTTGTAGATGCGGCTAAATTCTACTATTTGGTCACGCAGCCGTAATTGGGTCACTTTATCCAACTGCTTCCCGGAAAGGTTTTCGATATGAAGTGCTGTTGCATCAATATCTAATTTGTGACGATAACGGGTTGCACCACTCAAAATCTGATGGATCGTTTTGCCTGTTTGCGCCCATTGGTTATTGATCAATGCGGCATATTCATTGAGCTGCTGCTTAAGATCTTCATAACGCAAAATCTGAGCATCAATCTCTTCCATAGTAGGCATGGTCGCCTGACTCACCAAGCGAGCATTAATATCATCCAGCACCTTGCGCTTATGAGTTTTATGACTGTGCAACTCTAAGCAAAATTGACCTAGCCCCGCACGATCCAAGCGACGTTTGACGACCTCCAGTGCAGCCATCTTCTCTGCCACAAACAGGACTTTCTTACCGTTGAACAGAGCTGCTGCAATCAAGTTGGTGATCGTTTGTGATTTGCCACTACCAGGAGGGCCCTCAATGACTAAGTTTTGACCACGGATAGCATCGATCAACGCACTGTGCTGCGAGCTATCCGCATCATCGATTAGTGGAACCTTGTCATGAATATCAGGGTAACTATCGATGCAGTACTCATGCTGACCGAAGCCACCAGGTAAGTCGGAATTCTCTTGACCACAGCTCTGACTGGTGAAAAAGCGACGAATTACTTCATGAGACAATATATTGCGCTTGTCACAAGGCCAGCGGGCAGGATCGAGGTCAAGATACATCATCATCTTGCCAAAATTGAGCAAGCTAAGTGCACCATAACGTTTCACAGACCATTTAGGTTTGTGCTGCTCTACAACCTTCTTCACCGAAGCAAAATAAGACTCTGGAGTTTCCTCTTCATTGAACAAAGGAAGAGCGAGGCCAAAGTCAGCCTGAAGTTTTTCCTTCAAAGAGAGATTGGGCAAAATATCTTCACCCGTGTAATAAAGTTGAAACTTGTAAAGACCATCCTTCGGATCTAATTTTCCTCGTTCACATCTCACCGGAATTGTAAATAACGGTGCATAACGTGCCTTTTCAGAGGAATCGCTTTCATACCACTCAAGGAACCCTAACGCCAAATACAAGATGTTGGCGCCACTCTCCTCCAAAGCAGTTTGAGCCTTACCATAGATGGCGCGCAAACAAGCTTCCAGTTCATTTGGATAAAGCAGAGCCTGTATCCGATTATCGTCATGAGAGGGATTGGAAGAAGATATACTAATCTCATTCCCAGCCTTTGCCTGTCGTTCAAAATCCTCAAGCCCTTCATAGCCTGCTAAGCAGCACGCCTCCTTCAACGCTGACAAAGCTATACCTTGATTAACGTATTCAGAACGAATCCCTGTTAATTTTCCATTCTGGCCTTGGGCATATTGCAAGATAAACTGATGGGCTTTTTCCAGCAACTCTCTATCTGAATCAGAAACAACCGTTTTATGGCTATCTGGTAAATCAAAATCTGTACGGATTCCTAAGACGTGCGCCCAATCCTTAGCGCTAGGATGAGCTCTTAACTGTATATCTTTACCATCTGGCCCAACTTTGAGATAGCCATGCTCTAACAGCTGCGCTCTAGTTGGATCGGGCACAGGAGCAAATTCCATCGGGATTTCCGAGCAAAGGGTTTCATAAAGCTGTTCTGGTAATTCATCAACAATACGTAGTGAAGACCCTTTTTGAGTGATAGGGAAATTCAAAAGTCGATTTCGAGACGTAAGGTCCAATAACTTCTTACGCATAGCCTCGAGGGAAGTCAGAATAAAATCTGAGCCTCCTTGATTGAGTTCCTCTGCTGTAGAGGTATCTACAGTCGACATAATGTTCTCCATTTCTTAGGGTCCACAAGTAAAACGTTTTATGCTGATGCATCACAAAAAGACCGCAGTAAACTGCTGCAAAGAAGAGGAGATTTTTAGTCTCCCCTTCTTTATCAATCAGATCATACAATCAACTTAACGCCCATTAGTTGATAGCAGCCAAATTTCATAAACAGATTCAATCCGTTATTGCTGAATTTGATTGGATAGTAAGACCTGCAACATATCTTGTTGATGCTCAGCTATCTCATCTTCCAGCCAACGACCTTTATCTTTCATCAGCCGAATCATAGCAAGCAATTTAAGACTATCAGTCTGGTTATTGGCAAGGCTTGCTTCAAAGTGCTCCTGCTTCTGTTGCGGCTGGAAGTTACTCAAGCGCGAGTTCTTGCTGTGGCTGATAAGGCAAAGGTTGCCAAACGAATGGAGTGCACTCTGCTCAACCGGTTTATAGCCATCCATCGGATGCTGGGGTGAGAAGTGCTCCACCGAGCTGCGGAAAGTGAACTCAAAGGAGCCAGCAACTTTGTCGCTATTCCGATCTCGTACCCACAGCAGATAGTCAAGGAAGTTGAAGACAAAGTTGTTCTCGATATGACCGAAGCGAAGTTTGGATGTAATCACCTTGTGCCAACTCTCATCCACATTGATGGCGGGCAACAGGGCGTTATCAAGGTAGAGCATCTGGTAATAGGAAGCCCCTTCACCAGGCGCCAAAAAGCGCTGGAAGACAAAGCGGCGAGCCTGACTCTCCAGATAGGACAGATAAGCCCCGGCATCCACCGGTTGATCAGGGTGACAATTGTCGAACAGATATCTCAGTGCACCATTCAGCCAATGTTTGTAAACCAGGGTCGGGGTCGACACATGAAACGCCGACAGCAACATCAGGACCCGCCGGTTAACACCAGAGAAACCATTCTCATTTTCATCCTTGTCAAAGGTATTGATGTAACTGACGCTCTTTTCCGAATACCAGTGCAGCCGCTTCAGACTCCAACTATCCTTGCCATCGGCAAACTCGCGCTTGATGATGAACTGATCAAACAGATACTTGCTCTTTAACAGGCCATAGATAAAACGCTGAACTGCCGCTACTGGATCCGGTTGCCTTATCACTCGCAGCTCAAACTGATCGACCAGTTGTTTATCATCAAGCGGCACCCCCTCCGTATCACCCGGGTCGCGGCTCACGAGTCGCAGCACATGGAGCAAGAAGTTGGAGAAGTTGATGACGCTGTTAAAGCGCTCGGAGCCTGCGCTCTCCTCCTCCACCGTCTGCTCACCATCAAGCTTGTCATCCTGCAAAATGGCCAACAAGGTGCGCCCTTGGCTACCGGCAGCTGCACGGCTTTTATCGGCAGCGTCGGCCGTGTTTGGGGATCCTAGCAGTTCAAGCAGATGGGCAAAATCACGGGGCACAAACTGACCCCAGTCGCTCTCACCAAACAGACGGTGGCGCTCTTGCGGGGTAAAGCCGTACTGGATATAGCGCTCCATATTGGCGCAGGCATCCCATACCCGGGTCAGGATATGAATACTTTGGCGACGATGCTCTTCCTCGGGTATCTGGTTCAGCGTCTCCATCAGCCGCGCCTTGATCACTTCATGCTTTTCCAACTGCTCGCCGCGATTGTTCATCGCCTCGAAGAAGTGATTGAGATCGGTATCCTTGGGTACTTCGATACGAGAGATCTGCACATGCTTGAAGAGGTAGTCGCAAAAGGCCGTCAGTTTAGCCCCTACCAAACCAAGATCCGCCATTGCCTTGCCAATCAGCTCAAAACCGTTTACCAAACCTTCATTGAAGGTACTCCCCCGCAAATCGTAGGGGGCAACACCCTGCCATAAGCGCTCGAAGGTATGGCTCGATATCGGGCGACTCTCAAAAGCGAGGTTGATGGTCTGATACCAGCTCATATCCACCGAATCTATCGCGTGATGTTTGAGCCAATTGGCCAGCAGAGAGAGGGTAGTAAAGCGCTGCTGGCCATCGATTACCTCGAAACTGCCATCGTCCCGGGCAAACACCACCAGGGTGCCGATATAGTAGGTTTGCGGCCCCTTACCACTGACCAATTTTTGCTGATAATCCAGCACATCCTGCAGCAGCTGGGTGATCTCTCCCTCACCCCAGGCATAGTTGCGCTGGTACATGGGCACCAGATAGCGGGCGCGATCTTCAAGCAGTGCACGAATGGAAAAGGGGCGAACGCCTGCATCATTCATAATATTTCATCTCCCGAAACAGCCCGACCAGCTCATCTTCGGCACCATTGCGATTGTTCTTGTTCTCTCGACTGCTCATGCTAGGCAAAGGGAAGCCGTGCAGATCTCCCGGCAGACGAGCATCACGAATGGCACGGATCAGATTGTGCTCCAGCACATAGTTATCCATGGTTGCCAACTGCACTACCTGCTGGCGGATGCGGCAGCGATAGGCCCAGATAAAGCACTTCTCGATGGCCAGTGACAGCCCTTGGCTGCCGAACTTGTCGATATAGAAGATCAGGGCGCAGTCGAACATGGCCCGCACATAACGATCCCCGGTGCGGTGGCGACGCTCGTAGCTGCCCAGGGTCGATAGCACCTTGCTGGCCATCGGTGTCAGCGTTTCGCCGAGCAGGGTGGCAGATTGCGCCTTGCCGGAATCAGACTCCTCGGCCACGATGGCGGCCACCCGCGTCTGGTAGTACTCGGCCATCTCGAAAAAGCGCCGACCATTGATGATCATCTGGTCGAGATGAAAGGGAAACGTCATGTACTGGCCGTCAATCTTGCGCTGGTACTGGCTGTTGTACTCATCGACAAAGTGGTGGGCGATGCGCAGCGACTCCACGTAAGGATAATGCCCTACCCGATCTAGGTTGACCCCCTTGAAGAGATCCACCTCCCCCTTGCCAAAGTAGCGGGCCGACTTGCCCTCGGCCCACTGGCGTACCCGATAGAGATAGAGGGCGAACAGATTGGCCAGCTCGTCGCTTGGCAGGCGCTCCCAATGGGCGACCGCCTCGGCCTTGAGATTGGCCTCATGACCGGCAAACTCGCGCAGGTGAAATGCCTTGAGCAGATCGTGAGGAGCCAGATCGCGCCCCCGGGCATTTTGCGAATCGAAGAACTGGAACGCCTCCGAGATATCCTGCAGTACAAAGCAGACCACCTGACAGCGGTTGAGCAGAAAGTCAATTTGCTGCTCGTCAAACTCAGGGCGGGCCACCAGCCGACGCAACTCCAGATAGTTGCGTCTGAGGTTGAACTCCGAATCCCGGCTGGGGAAGCGCTGGCGCTGCATAAACGCATCGATAGGTCCACGCAAGACCTGCAATTGCTCACGCAGATCCTGACGTTGAAACCGGATACTCTTCTCTTTGCCACTGCGATTTTCGTTATCCAGCACCTCGATCAGCGCCTTGACGGTCAACATCAGGGTCAGGGTGCGTTGCTGACCATCGACGATATCAAGCATTTCGCCCTGCTCACTATCGGTGTGCTGATGAAACACCACCGAGCCCAGCCGGTAGGCGCTCTTGTCCTGATGGGTTGCCAAATCGGTAAAGAGATCCGAGATATTCTTGGAGCCCCAGCGGTAAGGTCGCTGATAGCTTGGGATGGCCAGTTGGGGAATGGCCAGCAACTGGCGTACCGACTGCACTTGATTATTAATGCTCTCCATCATGCCTCCTGCGGTATGAAGTGGTCAACAAAAACTGGCCACCGCGTTAGAGTTTTTCCAGTATCGGTTTTCTGATTCGTTTGGCGGTAACCCACCATTATATTCGTGCGGTCTTAGTGCGCTGTAATATCCAACGATATAGTCCGTTATTGCGTGAGCTGCATCGCTGAAGCTTACATAGCCCGTCGCCGGCACCCATTCGTTCTTCAGACTCCTGAAGAAGCGCTCCATTGGGCTGTTATCCCAGCAGTTTCC